>NZ_JBGTZB010000004.1:0-81271 GCF_041807825.1 Streptococcus sp. E24BD
GCTTTTTGAGTGCTTCGAACTTTGGTTGAAATGTCTCGACAGTAGCTATCGTTAATTAGACTTTTAATCGGCATGACCAAGTGTGTTTCATTGGTATCAGCCGTCAGGCTATCATAGTGGTCATTAACCGAGATAAACCTAACTCCCATAGCAGGAAAAATTCGCTGGAGGTATTTTCCAGTTTCAATGTAATCCCGACCAAATCGTGACAAGTCTTTGACAATTATAGTATCAATGATCTTATCATTCACCATAGCCATCATACGATTAAAGTCAGGACGATTAAATGTTAATCCACTAATACCATCATCAACAAATTCTTCTAAAATGGTAAAATCATGATTTCTGGCATAGTCTCGCAGGAGCGAGCGTTGGTTGATGATGGAATTGCTTTCCACATTGTCCCCATCATCTCGTGATAGGCGTAAATAAATACAGGCGTTTGTCATGTGTCTCTCCTTAATCAGTGTTTAGGTGCTTACCAATTAAGGACTGAGGTTCTACTATTCTATTTTACATAATTTATAAAGACTTGTCCGCTAAAAACTCAAATTTTTTCAAGATGACTCCCTAGTAAATCATCTAAAATGTCTGTAAGACTTATTGGTTGATCACTTACTTGTACCGTAATCTTATATCCCTCAATCACAATCTGCGGTAATTCCGCACCTGTTTGTATTTTTTCCATAAACGTTTTTTCCTTTACTTAAAATTTTGACCTCTGTAGGTAGAACCGGTTAAGTTCTTCATGGGAGTTTCACCCGCTGTCCTTTCTCGATGGCAGCCTGAACGTTCAGAAGTATCATTATCCTCATTTGTCTCATGGCAGATAGGTGACCAACCTATTTTATAGCCGATAAGTCTCGCTCATATCACAGCGTACCCAACTAAGTTGCTTTACAAATGATTAACGTCCAACTTTGGTCTATTCAGTTGTCAAAGAGCAATAACAGGAACTTTAGTTCCCCTTCACTATATAGAGTGAAAATGTGACAATTTTTACCACCTTACTCCAATAACTTTTTGAGATGCTTCAAAATTTTATCTCTCCGTCTAGCAACAGTTGTAATAGAAACTTTTGAGGACTGAGAAATTTCATTCAACGTTTTATCCTCGAAAAACAAGTTTTTAACAAGAGCAAACTCATCATCATTAAGGGTAAGCAAAGCATCATAAAGCAAATGAAAGATCTCCCTTGTTTCAAGTATCTTTTCAACATCCATTTTCTCATCAGCCATATAGCTTGTTAATTGTCCATCAACATAATCTGAAAATGGCCTAACATGATATTGGATTTCTAATCGATTGAGGTAATTTTCCCGATTTGTCAACCTCCAATACTCACGGTAAATTTCTTTGGTAACAGGAACTTTCAGGCCACCCACATAGATAAAATAATTCATCTTATTCCTCCTTATATAAATTTGATATAGGAGGAAATGGCGGTGAACGACTTTTCATAAGACACTCTCAATTTCTAGACTTCATTAATAAGAGTGAAAAAACACTAAAATTTCTCGCTGTTTTCACAAAAAAATTAAAATCGATAATGTTGAAAAGCCTGGGATAAAAATATTTTGAGTTTTCGAAATCACATACCATCATCACCTGTTGGAATAATAAAAGCAAAAAAGACGAACAAAGAAAGATTCTGTTTTCAGAAATTCTTCTTTGTTCATCTTAAATATTGGAGTTTAGATTTTTGTTCCAGCCTCGTGTTATGGCTAAAAAAGAATTCGATTCACTAGTATTCTCCTAAAAACTAATTACAGGTTTTTGAAAAGTACATCCTAAGTTCGTTCTTGCACTCAAAAGCATCGGGAAAATCCATTTTTATTCCAAGAAAATTTCAGACTCTTTAAACATCCTAGAGTAAGCAACATATCTGAGATGGCTTTCAAAGAACAATATGCCCATTTCGGAATAGAAAATACTGTTTAAATACTTTAAGATCTCTCCTCAAAAAGTAAGAAAAGTTCACTTTATCATGTTATTGAGCGACAAAAAGAGTCGTATCCAGTGCCCTGTCTCTATGACTATTTCTATTTTCCAAGAACTTCTTACTACATCTGGTTGAATAATCGGAAACCAATTATAAGTAATTCGAGACTCAGTTGTCACAGTTCATTACAGCTATTTGTTATCAGCTTCGAGGGTACTTACAGCTTTTCAGTAACCCTAAGACAGTCTTTCGTTAAAAGCAGTAACTAGGCCTAAGATCTTCTTTTAAAGAAGTATCCTCTTATACACAAAGGAAATAAATGAAAAGGCAAGACACGTCAACTAAAACGTGCTTGCCTAAACTTTTAAGTGGAACCCCTATCCAAAAATTAATAACAGTTATCAACTATGTTTGCCATTCTAATTCTGGGTAAGAGATATTACTATGATAATGACTCACGTGAAATATTCTCTGCTCAGTTTAATTTTGAATCCTTGAAACTCTATCCAGAAGAGGCTAGAGATCCCATTATAAAGTAAATTACGAAGTACATTGATTGGTACACGCTGGAAAATTATAAGAATTCGATTTATCATAATATGTGAATTAATCTAAATAATTATGGCCATCCTAATATGCGTTGCTCAATTAAACGACCTAATCTATAACCAGATACTGTACCGTTTGCAAAACCGAATATAGCTCCCGCAATACCACCAATCGCTGCACCTGAAACTGTGCCAATATAAGGAATAAACGATGCAGCTGCACTACCAGCGGCAGCTCCTTTTAATGCAAAGAAGATTGTTCCTGCAACAGCTCCACCTACAGCAAAGGAATCTGCAATCCAACCCTCGCCTTCAAGGTACATCACTTCTTCAAGTTCTAGTTCAACAAAATTATTTGGCAATATTAATTCCATGATTTTCTCCTTTTATTTTAGATTTCTATAAATTGGTTATGTATTTTTCAAATACTTCTTTTAATGATAATTTATGCTTTCTGCAAAGACGGAACATCATAATCGAACAAATAAGAGTTACTATAGCAGCTATTACAAGCAATAGAAACTGTAGAATCTCATATTTGTTTGGTAAAAAAGTAGTAAGGGGTGTAATAATTATAACTAGATTATAAAGTTTTAATACTTTATCAAAGTCTTTTCTTGCTTTATCCATCAAGATTACCTCCATCCCAATATACGTGTTTCTATTATCCTTCCAAAACTATAACCTGTCATGCGACCCAACTTATAGCCCGCAATTGCACCGGCTATTCCTCCAATAGCTGCACCCGTTACCGTACCAATATACGGAATATAGGAATGAGCGGCTCCTCCAGCAGCAGCTCCTACAAGGGCGTAGAAAATTGTTCCTGCAATGGCACTACCTACAGAAAATGCATCTGCAATCCAACCCTCGCCTTCAAGATACATCATTTCATCTTGTTCAAGGGCTACATAGTTATTTGGTAATACAAGTTCCATATGATTTCTCCTTTAGTAAACATGGTCAGGATATTTCCTAACAAGTGATAGACAATTTAGTTTATATCTCCTTAGACACCTAGATAAGACTGCCTTTCACTCATCTTATTGTATTTTATAGGTTCTCTAGGGCTTAAACTCAATTATTGCTTAAAACTCAACAGTTCTAAAATCCAATCAAGGTACGTTTCTTCATCATAGACAATACGTACTTCAACTGGCATGTCCTTTTGAAGGACAATTGCCTTGCTCTTATGCTTAAGAGTTACAGACTCTAATTTTACAATCACTTTATAAAGACTGATACTTCCTTCCTTTGTTTCTTGAGTAATTGTGCCCGAATCAACCTGACTGACTTTTCCCTTTAATGTCCCATATTTCTGGCTATTGACACCTGTAATAGCTACATTGACCTTGGCTCCTTGAGAAACACGAGAAATATCACTTGCAATCACGAACGCTTCCACATAGTACTCTTTTTCTTTTCTTGAAACTTCAGCTATCGTCTGCCCCTGTTGAATAGACATTCCTTGTTTCAGCGGAATAAGATAATGAAGTAGACCATCACTAGTTGCTAAAATACTGTGGCCTTTATCTTGTCCTGTCGCAATTCCAAGATTAGCTTCGAGTTCTGTAATATTCTTGTTATTATTAGAGCGAGCAGTTCCTAGTTCACTAATTAGTTGTGCATAGATATTATAAGCCTGAGATGTTGGATCATTATAAGAACGTTCCATATCCTTAATACTACTTTGTTGACCCTCAATCTCACTAGTCTTGGCTGTGATATTCGTGTTTATCACTTCAATTTTTGTTGTTAATTCTGATATCTTCGTTTCTAACTCAGTTCTAGATTCAGTCGTCGTTACAGAAGGTAGGGCGGTTCCATCACTACTCGTACTTGTTGTTGTTCCTAATATTGGTAAAGAAGCTAGTTGTTCCTGAAGCTGAAACAACTCACTTTGAGCAGTTTGTAAATCAATATCTAATTGATTTTTTTCCTCAATTAACTTATTTAACTTTGTATACTCATCTTGAATTTTAGAATATTGTGAACCACTATTGTAATTTTCTGAATTTAGTTGGGATAAATAGTATTCAATCTTTCCGTAGTATTCCTGCTCTTCACCAGAGTTAGCCATATGATTAACTCTCTCATTTAAAGATTTTTCAAATTTTTGAAAAATTGCCTCCTTAGAACGCAACTTCTCCAACTGTTTATTGATGGAATCCGACTGTAGTCCCTCTTGACCACTCGATAATGTAAGGATTACTTCTCCCGCTTTTACCACATCACCTTCAGATTTGTGCATAGTTACTATCTTACCTGGACTTACCGCTGAGAGAAACTCAGTCCCTGATATTACTGCATTCCCCTGTGCTTTTACAATATAGTTCTTAGGTATGTAATTTGCACCAATCAGTGCACCTAGTAAAGCTAAAGCAGTAGAGATTATCAAGACAAAAGTATAGGCTGGCGGTTTCTTATCAAAGAAAATCCGTGAATAACGTAATTCTGATTTATTGTATAGTTTCATAGGCTTACTATTGGTCTAAAAATATCCACAATCATTTTTTCAGCAGATGACTTGATATAAACAGTATAAACTGTTCCGTCTGTTTGAATATCATTCTCATACATATAGATTTCTAACTTTGAATAAGCAAATTGTAGATATTCTGGACTATCCTCAAAGCGAATATATAGACAGTGCGGTACTGAAATAGTATCTTGAATCTCATACATATTACTGTACATTTGGGCATTATGGGCTTGAACATAAAACTCAAAATCTGTTGTAATATCCCCATCATCATGAATTATTGTCCCACAACTTTTTACAATTAAGGGACCAAAAACTTGTGCCTTTAGTAATTGTAAATGTTGACGGAACTTATCTATCTCCTTGTCTACGTTTTCTACTTTAGCACCATGTAGTTTTTGACAAATAACTTGCTTTAAGACTAGCTTTTTATTATCCTTTACTTCTAGCTTAGCCATACGTAACCTCCTCGGCATCTAACACAGCCTGTGTCTTAATTTGTTGACTTATTTGAATACTCTGTAAACCAACCATTCGGGCATATTTACCATTCTGAGCCATTAACTCCTCATGGGTGCCATATTCCGCAATTGCCCCATTTTCTAAAAAACATATCTTATCACATCGAAGAATAGTTGAAAGTCTATGCGCTACTACGATAGTTGTTTTATCAATTATCTTGTTAAAGATTAAATCTTGAATAATCTGTTCACTAAATGAATCAAGGTTAGAAGTTGCCTCATCAAATATATACAGATCAGCTTCACTCAGCAGTGCTCTTGCGATAGCCAAACGCTGTTTTTCTCCACCGGAGAAGTTTTGGCCACCCTCATCTACAAAAGAACCATAACGATTTTGTAGTCTTTGAATCATATCGTGAATTCCCACAATACGACAAACGCGGATCATGTCCTCATAAGTTGCATCTGAATTCCCAATTTTTAGATTATCAATAATTGTCCCTGTAAATAACTCAATTGTTTGAGGGATGTAAGAAATCTTCTTACGCAATTCACCATAATCAAGATCAGATAAGTCCTGAGACCCGATGAGAATTTGTCCTTCACTAGGACTGATAAAACGAAGCAATAGACGGACTAGTGTGCTCTTACCAGCACCACTTTCTCCAACAAAAGCGATTTTTTCTCCTTGTTTAATTTTCAAATTAAATTTTTTTATAACAGGAGGTCTTGAGCCATATGCAAACGTCACATTTTTGAATTCAATGTCATCACGTAAGGAAAAGTTTCTGATACTGTAGTCAAGAGTGCTATCTTCGCGATCCACTTCCATCAATTCTTGAAGCCGACTAACCGCAACTTGTACTTCTTGAAATGTTAGCTGTAGACCCACTAAGTTCTGAACAGGCTCTGTAAAATATTGGCTCAGAGTTTGAAAAACTAAGAGATTACCTATGGTCATCTTCCCATCGATAATAAACAGAGCACCTGCCCCCATGAACAACAAACCACCTATGGTTGAGGTCATCGAAGAAACGGTAGATTGGACATTTTGCAACACTCCCTCTTTGTAGCCAATTTCTAGAGTATGTACAAATTTTTCTTCAATTTTATTTAAACGCTGTACTTCATCATGTTGAGATTTAATGGTGTCAATATTTCGAATGGATTCAATCAGTTGAGAATTAAGAAGGCCAGTTGCTTCCATCTGTTCATGGTTGATTTTCTTATAGGGCCCCTTGAAACAATAAATTAAGATAATATTAATAGCCACCATTAATACTAAAATCAAAAATAAAGATTGATTAATGCTCCACAGAACAACTGCACTAATGACTGATAGCGTGATGTCCATAACCAATGAAATAGATACGGATGTAAACACATTCTTTATCGTCATAGCATCTTGAAATCGTGTCAAGACATCTCCAACTCTTCGACTGCCAAAAAAGCTATATGGAAGATGGATAATATGGTCATAGTACCCCATCAAAACTGGCATATCTATTTTTCTAGACAGAAATAATAAGATGTGTTGACGAAACGCAGACAAAAGACTTTGTAAAAAGGATACCACACCAAAGACAACCAAGAAAAGATACAAACTGTTCTTTAAGCCATATGGGATAACTTCATCCATGATAACCTTTGAAAAGAGGCTTGATAAAATACCAATAAGACTAAGAATAAATGAAGCTAATATTACAGTAGCAATCATCCCCTTTTGACTAAGAATTAATGTACCAAAGAGTTCCCAAAGGCCTTTGCCCTTTAGTTTTCCTTTTTCAAACTCCGAATTAGGAACCATAAAGAGAGCAATTCCCTGGTAAAGTTTTTCTAATTCATCTGGAGAGAGTTTAAGAAGCCCTCTAGCAGGATCTGCCACAAGAAATTTACCATTCCTATTAATACGATGCAATACAATAAAATGATTCTGACCTAAATCATTCTTAATCTGAAGAATCGCAGGAAATGTTAACTTCGGAGTCAGTTCTTCTTGAGATACTCGGACAGCTTTAACGGTAAAGTTTAATTTTTCCAAGCCTGAAACGATACCACTCACAGTAGTTCCATACATATCCGTCCCGATAATTTCACGAATTTTCATAATAGACAATTCTTTTTTGTACGATAAAAGAACTGTCGACACAACTGCCGCAGCGCAGTCTGACTGATCATGTTGCATAGTGCATGGATATCTTTTCAACATAGAAATACTCAAATCCTTATTAAATCATTTATTTTACATAGTGTTTACTTAAAAAAACTATACTAAAGAAAAATAAATATATTTTAGTTTTTATGACATTCATGAAGTAACTTAACTAATTTATGGATTATATAAAAGCTCAACTTATTACAAAATTAGCCAGGTGACATTTTTTAATCAGCCTTCCCAACATCAAGACCATCAGACTTCTTTTGTGATTCTACTCGAATCTCTAATCGTTTATTCTTCTGAATAAACTGTTGGTAAGGAATTGTATTACTAAACGTAAAAAACCCTAATAATACTAATATAGCTAATATAGCTAATTTTTGAATTCCACGTGAATTCCACGATTTTTCTTCATTTGTGAAACCCCTTTCTGTTTCCTTGTCTTTATCTTAACAGATACATTTTATTTAGTCAAATATTTTTATGCAATTTTTGCTTTTTTTTTTATTATTATTTCTATTTGTAATTTTATCGAGCAAATATTTGCCGTATTTAACTAAATGATATATAATTGATAAAGATAAATTAGGAAGGGTTTTTGTTTTTATGACTACATTAGCTGAAAAATTCAGATTAAAAAGAAAGGAGTTGGGACTCTCCCAACAAACTCTTGCAGAAGGAATTTGTGAGCAAAGTCAGATTAGTAAAATTGAACGGGGGCATTTCATTCCTTCCGCAGACCTTTTGTTCAAACTCTCTCAACGACTCGAAGTCCCACTAGATTACTTTTTCAATGAAGAAATTGAAGTTAAGTCTAACCTCTCTAATTTCAAGCATTTATCTGCTTGTCTATTGGATGATAGAAATTATGACGATTTAGAATATCTTTATAAAATAGAGATTGAGCGAAGCACCTTTCTAACACTAGAAGATCGAACTTACCTTGAATGGATTAAAGCAATTATTGACTTCTATCAATATAACCGCAAGTATGAGGCTATTTTATACTTGGAAAATATATTATCAAAAGTAGCCTCAACTACTCTGATTTACTTAAAGGTATTAAACACACTGTCTAACTTCTATTCCCTTGTTGGTCGAGAAGAAGATTATGAAGCAAACTACTCTCATTTAATAGAGTTGTATCAGACAAAAAATTTGGACCATCAGGAATTTTTGTTTGGTTATATCAGAGTTCGTTACAACTATGCTCACTATTTAGTCTCAAAAGAAAAATACAACGAAGCCATACAAGAAGCCCTTGAGACTATCGAACTCTGTAAAAATAGGCAAACAAGTTATCAATTGGCTCCCCTGCTCGTTCTCGTTGGAAATTGTGGAACACAATTCCTTGGCAAAGAACAAGTCAAAAATTATTATATAGAAGCAAGAGAGCTATGCAAGATTTATAACAATCCTTTAATGCTGATGAAGATAGAAAATTATTTGAAGGAATTAGATGCTGTTTAGTTTATCTTGATATTGGAGTTCTACTTAAGTGTTAAATAACCTGTAAGACTGATAGTTAGATTAGTACTATCAGTCTTATAATCTTTCCAGAGTACCTCAAGCAACTAGATTAATTTAGTTTCCTGTTCTAAATTGGCGATATTTTGATTCCTTGTATTATCAAGTATGCTTACAAAATTCTCTAACCTCCTAACCTTATATTCGTAGTCATCTATCCATTTCGTCATGGAGTTTTGATTTTCTGCCATCTCCTTCTCCACCTCCTCCAGTTTAATAGCTGAAGTCAGATTCATCTTGCCATAGTCATACCTGGCTAGCCGTCTGTTTTCTGGGTCAGAGTTACTAAGATTGAGCAGGACTTCTGCTACTTTGTTGAGATGAGCAACCTTATCCTGCAACTCCGTGATGGTCAAATCCATCTGGGCGATGTCCTTTATTAACTCGTCTTTGACTTCCTGATAAGATTTGTTGTTGATGTCTAATTCAATAAGAAGATTGAGCTCTGCTATTTTCTCTTTGAGGCTGGTTATGGTCGGTCGTCTGCGTTTAGGGATATGCTTGCTGTCGTGTGAAAGCTGACGAATCAATTCCCGTCCCCGCATATATCGATTAAAGTCAGAGTTCCCTTTATTGTAGATGAAAAAATGGGCGGTTTCTCGGATAAATACATGGTAGGACTTGCCCTGTTCGCTCTCATGAATATCTAAGTTGCGGTTTGGTATGAAAATCAAGCCGTCTTTTTTGACCCCATAATTGATTCTGACAAAAAGACCATCATTGACTAACTTATCAATCTGGTGTTCAGCCAAGGTCACTTCAAATTCCTGAATCTTATCTCGCTTCTCCTTGAACTCCTTGTAGGCTGCTAGAAACTCCTCACTATGGAGTTTGTCCTTATCCTGCTGCTCTTCTTGGTAGGTTTCAAAGTCTGAGACCAGGTTAGTCAAGTCAGGGTCTGGCAGGACTTCTTTTTGGTCAAAGTAATCCTCAAAGAATTGGACATCGTAGGGGTGTTTGATGCTGACCTTTTTATTCTCAATGGAAATGGTTCGACCGTCCTCAATCAAGATAAAGGTCACATGCTTTTTCTTTGGGGAGATTTTCAGACTTAACTGCTCTGCTATTTCCAAAAGATGAGACAGGTCACGTGCTCTGGGCAAGAGGAAATCCAGTCGTTGCTCAATGGCTCGTTTGGCAAACTGCTCCCGAAAATAATCCTCGGTATAGGGCTGACGTTTGTTGAGTTGATCGCCACGAATGACCTGCTTCATGTCTCGATCAGTCATCAGAAAGCGTGCATGTTTGCGAGAAAAATCAATTTGCAAGTTTAGAGCAGGAGCCTTGGCCAAAAAATCTTCAAAGCTCCTGCTATTTTCCATGAGAAAGTAAAGTCGCTGCTTGAGTTCGAACTTATTGTTGGTTCTGCGATAGGTCTCAAATTTCTCATGCGAGTAACGATTAGGAGTGATGATTTTTGCTCCTGCTTCTTTGGCAATGCGGTCAGAAATCATGCGAAGGTTTCTCTCTTGATCATAATCCCATTTGAGCTTCTTGTCAGAATTGAGGTCAACGGAATTTATCAGGATATGATTGTGAATGTGCGACCTATCTGTATGAGTGGTTACAATGAAACGAAAGTGGCCTCCTGTCAGCTCCTTGATGGTCTCATAACCAATGCGGTTAATCTCTTCAGGTGTCAGATTATCTTCAGGAGAAAAGGACTGAATCAAGTGATGGGCATGAATTTTAGTCTGCTTGATTTGCTGGCGGTCGTTCCTGGAATCATAGAGCCGATCATTGTTGGTCAAGTTGGCCTGATACATCTCCACCAACTCCTCATACGTGGGAAAGTTCAGGTAGTTGCTCATGCCAAAATCAGAGACCAGCTTCAGTTGCTTTGTCTTTTCTGGATTGAGAATGTACTTGATGAGACTCTTGCGATACTTGGTGCTATGCACCGCAAAATGCTTAGTGACAACCATAAAACTCCTTCAGCTGCTGGCACTTGATGTTAAAGTCCTTCTCCACTTCCTTTATGAGTTGGCCAATGCCTTGCACCAAAAATTCACGGTCGCTTGGTGTTAAAATCTGAGTCTGGTTGACGGTCCGTGCAATTTGATTGAGGTTGTTTCCGATACGTTTCAGTTCAAAGACCAGCTCTTCATAGTTACTGGTATCAATGATCAAGAAAGTCATGTTGGGATTGAGCAGAACCTTTCTGGCATAAGCAGAGAAATTTTTACAGCCACTCTGTCCGATACGGTCGTTCAAAGTTGCCAACTCCTGGTCTGTCAGAAAGACTTTTTTGAGGTTAGTGCGGTAGCGATTTTCCATATCTAGCCTCCCATGTACTTGTCACGAAAGTCTGGACTGAGTGGGATAGCCTTCTCGACTTCTGCCATCAACTCCTGCACACAGGTTAGGATAATTCGCAAGTGCTCTGCCGTGACCTGCTGGGTCTGTTCGGCCATGATAGTCACTTGTAAAATGTCTCGACTGATTTGTTCAATCTTCTGGGACTGCCAGAGGGTAAACCAGTCAGCTACCGACTGCCTCCCTTCGACTAAATCCATCAGCTTTTGACGAACAAAGGGTGAAAACTGGTCAGCGTGTTCTTTCTTCATTAGTTCCTGAATCCGCTCCAGTTCCTCTGGTGTCAGATTGATTTCCTTACGGATAATGCGATAGTGGTCTGTCATCTCGTTATACTCCTTCTCTAGTTGCCTCTATCGGGGCAGCCCCGATACCGTATCAGATACGGGGGTCTTCCTTCAGCCTCATCGCTTCGCTTTTCGGCTTTTGCGAGCTCAGTTATTGTGTCCACAATAACCCAAAATCTAATCGCCAGCTGACCCCAAACCTTACAGGTTTGTCAGCCGACGATAAGAAACTATGGTGGCCTCGCCCCCAAACCCCCAAGAAAAAATCAAGGGTTGATTTTCTAAAACTAGATAGAGTGTAACAAGAGAGAGCTGAAAAAATTATCACAGAAAAAGAAAAAGAGCCATTGGGCTCTCAAAAAATTTCTGAAATAGCTTAACCTAAAACTTCAAAATCATCACTATCATCAGCTTCACCTGTTAGACACGTGAAACACATGTGGCTCCCTACCAGTGCACTCCCTGCTACCCAAATAGGAGCTCCACAATTCATACACCTTGCCCCTCCTTCTTTTTCTTCAAGAACTGCACGCAGGGTTTCTTCAAGCTCTTTGGGATTGATGTCTGGATTATTATTGATAGTCAATTCGACAAATTTTTTGATTGAAATAGGAGTCAATGCTTTACCTCCGTCCTGATTCTATTTCTAGTACCTATTCATCTAAACAATTATCACTGCTTAATTGTCAATAAGTCCATCCAATTTTTTGGAAAACCATAATGTCTCAAGTCCACTTGTTCTTGATGACTTTCTTCCAGAAGCTTTTGTAATTTTTTATTCCAAAAACTATGGGTTTCTAGGGACATAGATAAGATGAGATGTCTCATTGTTATAAAATAGATAAATAGTGTCTTGTCATCATTCTCTGAACCTGTCATCAATAATTCTTTGTCAGAATGATGAAGAGCCGGTAAAGTGTGGTGTAAGCGACCATATAATCTACCATTGTGTGAGCAAATATTTCTAAGATAACGAAGAGCGTTACACCAAGACAATAAGATTTTAGCTGGAATGTTATCCTCCTTGTCTAAGGGAAGACTAATATAGGCAGCAACCTTATTTCGATGTTCTGGTTGTAGGGCAACAAGGAAGGACGCTATGTTTCCAAATGTCATTAAACGAAAAACGGTCCAAGGCAACACGACACCATATTTGTCAATCTGGTTCTTGATTGTGGCATCATCTTGTTTTTCCAAAATCAATCGTGACAAATGATATTTTGTTTTCAAAACAATATCCTGCCTCTTAGGATTTTCTTTTCGATATTTAGATTGTTCTGAATAATAGAGAGCATCGTCTTCAAAAATATAAGAAGGTTTATTGTAGCCAATCGTCAGAGCATCAGCTGTACTCTTCTTCAAAAAAACTTCGATACGCTCCAGTATCTCTTGAAGAAAATTTCTAAAGTAGCTATCGAATAAGTAAACTCTTTTTGCTTCTATATATTTTCTGTCCACCAACTTTCCATATTGAGAAAAGGATTGAAAATCTGTATCTCGTAAAAAATCAACACAATCCTGTTTATAAAAGTCATCATTCCCATCATACTCGAAAGACCAGTTAGAGTTTTCTTTCATGTGGACATATAACTGTTCTTCAGTTAAAGCTGGCTCAAGAGAACATTTTAATTGAGTTGGTGCTAATATCGGTCTATAAACTAACTGAGTTTTATCAGTAATATCTAAATCTAATGGTAAGTAGTCCTTAAAATTTGTTAATTCAAGTATGTGATTAGTCATCGAATTTCTCTCCATAATATGAAAAAAGGCCACCTAGTTATACATTGCTGTACCTTCGATGACTTCTAATCTGACTAAATTATACCACAAGATCCCCTACTAAGCAAGAAATAGTTTACTTCTTACTCTGCTTAAACTGCTCAATCCGTTTTTCTAGCTCTTCTGTCTTTAATGTTGCTCTGGCAGTATCAATACGGTCATCCAGGCTTTCTTCCTGAATGACTGGGCTTACTGGTTCAGAGGGATGTACCTGATTTTCCTGCTGCTTTTGGTCAAAGATTAGATTGATGAGCTTCTCAACCTTGTCTAACTCTGTATCCGTCATGGCTGATAAGGTATGAATCAAAGACTTGAAACGGTCTGATGATGGTGAAACGTTCTTCTCTTTAGGTTTGAATAGTTCTCTTAACATGCTGCTCCTTTCGCAAAAAACAGTCCCAGAAGGACTGTTCGCTTAGACAAGTGTATCCATCGCCTTTAGAATGGCGGTGATGGTTTTGATGGTGTTGCCTTTCTCATTGACCAATCCCTGCAAACGGTCAAGCTCCAACTGGTAGTTGCTCATGTCTGCTTCATGACTGGTGAGCTGTTTCTGAAGATGCTCCTTGTAAAGCGTGGTTGGGTCTTTGTCCAAAGTAGGGTTGGGAAGTGCTACTACTGATGGTGACATTTCGGTATTTCCCTGCGAGGCTTGCTGCTTGTCACCAGCCTTTAGTTTTTGAAATTCTGCCTGATAATCAATCGTTTCTGTTGTAGGACTTGGTGCTGGGTCACCTTTACCAAAAAGTGCCGCAATCTTTGCTCGTTCCTGGTCAGGTGTCGTTGGTGTTGCTTGGTCTAGTGAACCATCATAGGTCCAATCTGTTTGTGTCGTCATTCTGTTCTCCTTGTGTCATTAGGTTCTTGTGGGGCATGGGGCTTAGACAATTTCCCAAAAGCTCGCTCTAAAGCCTCGTCAAAGCGTATCTGACTGCTCGTTTGATAAGTGATAAAGGTTGAGTACATGGCTTCCTGAAGTTGGTCCTGATAGGTGTTAAGGCGTTCCTCTTCTCTAGCCACTTTCTCAGCCTGTTTCTTAACTTTTTCTTCTAGGCGAGCCACTTGGCTCAAACTCATAGGCATTCCTCCTTCTTTGGGTTTGGGTCTAGCTTATCAGAGGCCTCTTGATTTTTTCATCACAAATCAAGTGCTAAAGCTTGGGAAGAATAGCTGGTCTGCCTACCTTCCTCATAAAATTGGCAGAGCCAGTCATCCAGACTGGGTTCCAACTTTCGCCTGATTAACTCCTCATTCCAATCTGATTTGCCATCTAGTAGATCTAGTGGAGGTAAATCCTGTTCAAGGGGAAAGCTCTGGTCTTTTAACTTCTCAATAAAATCTCGCCCTGCCTCATCATTATCGACAGCTAACGTTAGAAGCTGGTCATGGTTTTGGAAATATTTGGTCGTCTGTAAAATGACATCCAGATAATGGTTTAGTTGCCCCTTGTCCAAATCATCAAGAAAACCAAAGTCCCCTTTTTCTTCTGACGCTAGACGAATCACGTGGTAGGCGATAACACTTTTCTTTAACCCTTCCATAGACACCAGACGGACATCAGACAGTTCTGCCTGACGACACTCGTAATAACTCATCAAATCAATCACAGATTCCGCAAAGACAAGCCGCTTGGGCTTACCTATGGTCAAGCTAACACCTGCGTAACCATGGGAACCTTTCATGATTTTCTTGAGCCGTCCGCGTTCATATCGGTTTGGGTATTCTTCAATCCCCTGAAGGCTAGCCCCTACTAATCGCCCGTGATGGTCTATACTCTTAAATACGACCACAGGCTCTGTCTGGTTGTCGCTCTGCCATTTCCCTTGTTCAAGAAGCCCCTGCCGACCAAAGGTGTTGATGGTCTCATCAGATAAGTGACGGATGGTCTTGAGATAGATGCGAGCAGTCCTAAAGTCTGTGCTTTCAGGGAGGTAGTAACGAAAGGGTTCAAGTTTTAAGGCCTGAAACTCCTGCTCTGGAAAATCGCCCTTGTCCAAAAAGTGAATGGCTTCCTTGAAGCTGACCCCTGCCATCAGCTGCACAAAGTCGATGACATCGCCCTGAATATCCCGTGAAAACCACTTGAAGGTATTGGTGTTGGTAAAAATCTTGAAGGAATCGTGCTCTACCTGCTCATAAAGGGTGCTGGACAAGCGTTTCAAAGGCACACCCAATGCCCCTGCTACATCTACGATGGACTTCTTCTTAATCGTCTCTAATGCAATCATCTCATTCTCCTATAAAAATAAGCAGAAGGCTGACCTTCTGCTTAGGGTGTTGTGGTTGAAACAGGCAATTCAGGAACAGCCGCTGGCTCTGGTGTCGTCTTTTGTGCTTGAGTAAGAGCTTCTGATAAGCCTACCGAATAGGTTTGAAGATGGTTGACCAAGAGCTTATCTCCCAGTTTAGTGTAGGTCAAGCGCAAGAGACGTTTCTCCACTTGATTGGTCTGAGCCTTGTCTTTTTGTTCCAAGTCTGGAACGTAGGTCACTGTATAAGACACCTCGGCTAAGACCTCATTTGAAGCATGATTGAGGTAAATATCAGCCTCCTGATACTGATAGTCCAAGATATAGTCCTTGTAGACCTGCTGGAGGGTATCTTCTTGGCGAGTCAATTCTTCACGGTAGGCTGAATCCGTCAAATAAGGCTTGATACGCTTGTTATTTTCGCCAAGTTGTTTCTTGGTGAAGTAGTGACGGAGAAACGCCTCAACGCTCTCTTGAGATAGCTGACTGGCTTTCTCTTTTTTTGTCTGTTCATCTTGTAGTTTCTTAGCCTCCTGCTTGATAGCCGCCCTGGTCTCATTGGTCACACTTTGCTTACCTAAGCTATAGCCCATAGTCGAGACAAAGGCTAGTAAAGCAAGACTGGCCACACTCACTAGGACAATCTGCTTGGTTTTATCAATCATCTATTTTTCCTCTTTTCTATAGTGATAGACCAAGCATACCATGAGGAGATTGGGGATTTTATCACAGAAAAAAGGACACCCGAAGGTGTCCAAATGTGGGGTTAAGCGAGGCGTTTTGTCAATCGTTTGCTTATTTTTTTAACCAATAATCCAGCCAATAAGACATTTATCCCGACAAAAAAGGTCGGAAAACTGAGCCAGCCATTGGTCTGAAAATCTCTGACAAAGAGGTCTGTTTCAGTAAACAACAGGTAAAGACCATAAACCTCCATAAAGGCTAGAAAGAGACCTCCTCCAATGAGCAATAAACCTGTCGCCGCCAGAAACAAGCGGTAAAGCAGGAGAAGAATCCCTCCAATAGCGATGAGAATGAGAATAATTTGCCCTAACTCTTCAAACATCTGTTGCCTCCCCTAACTGTTTGCGGTAGTAAGTCGCCTTAGTGTTGTCCAGCTCCTCTAACCGTTCAACCAAGTCCAAATACTCTACCCGTGTCCCCTCATCGAGGTCTGGGAAGAAGGTCTCACGATTGGTCATGATAACCTCTAATTGACCCGTGACCTCACGGATGGAAAAACTCACATCACCTGTGGCTGTCTCGTATTGGGCTTTCAAGTCATGATAAGCCTCGTACTGATCAGAAGTGCTAAAACCCTCACTCAAAAGGTTATCTAGTTGGTGCTTCATGTTTTCAAATTGGTCTGTCATGATGGTTCTCCTTTTCTTCTGTTACCATTAGTTTACCGCGTTCAATCCTTTTTGTCAGCTCATTGCTGCTAAATATCCAAAGAAAGTTGGTCGTCAAGGACGATTTCTTGCTGATTGGGCGGATTAAGAAAGGGAGCTAGGGCTTCTTCAATGACCTCTATAGGCTCCCCTGCTTCAATCAGGGGCGAAAGAACATCGTATTGAGCTTTAAGGTTTTGATAATGTTCTTCCTTACTAAAGACCCTCTCAATCTGTTCCTTGGCAACGGCTGCCTTATCCCTCATGGTCTTGGCCAAAGCCTCGGTTGTTTCTTTGTCCTTTTCAATGTCGTCAATCACATTGTTAATCCGCTGGAGGGTGCCAATAGGGGATTTCAAATCCAGGCTCACCGAATACTGGTTGTCTCCCACAACTCTAAGCGTGACAATTTCAGGAACAGGTTCAGTCATGCTTCTGGTCGTCACCTTCAAGGCAAAGCCTCGATAATGGGCTAAGGTACGGAGTTCCTTGGTTTCAGAGCGATTCTGACGAATCAACTGGTGCAGGTACTCCCCTGCCTCGCCTTTTTCGGTGTAGGTTTGGCTGCCAAAGGACATGACAAAATCCTTGCCTTTACTATTTTTTGACCGCTCAATGTCCTGGTCATAAAGACTAAGGCGTTTCTCCATAACCGGCAAATCTCGCACCGCCACCCGTATGGTTTGACGGTAATCGTCCTTGGTTCGCTCAAAAGCACGCCGTTCATTGTCCAAAAGCCCCAATTCATTCTCCAGCTCCATCTTGAGTTTAAGAAAGGGATTGCCTGTAGCCAAAGCCTTGAAATCAGAGGCAGTCATGGTCTGCTCATCAATGTCTTCTGCCGCCCGAACAGGCTCTTTAGAGGTCATAATTTGCGTAATGTACTTGAGCTTATTCTCCTGAGTTTGCCAGAGGTAGTTGTCAAAGCTCCCTTTAGTAATGTAGTGATAAATGTCTACCTCTTGGTGCTGGTTGCCCTGACGGATAAGCCTACCGTTACGTTGGACAATATCACTTGGTCGCCAAGGCACGTCTAAATGATGAACAGCCTTCATCTTAGCCTGAACATTAAGCCCAGTTCCCCCTTTTTCCGTTGAAGCCATGAGGATTCGTACCTCACCGCTATTGACCTGACGAGACAGGCTATTCTTCTTGTCGTCAGTATTGGCGTCATGGACAAAGGCAATCTGGTTGGCTGGAATCCCACGCTCGACCAAGAGGTTCTTCAATTCGTTATATATGTCAAAAACAGTTCCATCTTTCTTGGGTGTCCCAATATCTGAAAATATCATCTGAGTACTTTCTGTCACCATATTTTCCCGATAAATCCGCTCCACATTATCCACCACCTGAAGAAGTTTTTGACTGTCTGACAGCTTGTAGGCAGGGTCTATCAATCGCATGTCAATGGCTAATTTTCTAGCTTCGCCAGTTATCTTTAACATGTTGTCCTCCGTCGGCTCTACCAGACCGTTCTTGATGTCCTCAGACCGTACCACTAACTCCTCCAAGTAATAGCGTTGGCTATCGGTTAACTCACTCTCTACGGGGATAATCCGTGCTTCTGGCACAGGCAAATCAAGCATATCGGAGGTTTGAATATCAGCTGTTTCCTTATAAATCCGCATGAGTTCAGGCAGGTTGACAAACTTCTTAAAGCGTTTCTTAGGCTGGTACTTATCTCCCGTTGGAGACAATTCCATTGAATTCTCAATCTGGCCAAAAGCTCCTACCCAAGAATCAAAGTGTGCCACCTGATACCGCTCCAGCACATCTGGCTGGACATAGTTCATCATAGTGTAGAGTTCGCTGATGGAATTAGAGACTGGTGTCCCTGTCGCAAAGATGACATGGCGATTGTCATGCTCTGACTGGACTTGCCGCACCTTCATCTCCATGTCCACGTTCTTCTTGGCTGTGATATTGGTAATGCCTGCCACGTTGCCCAAGCCTGTGATGGGACGAATATTCTTGAAATGGTGAGCTTCGTCCACAAAGAGGCAGTCAATCCCTAAGTTCTCAAACTCGATAAAGCTATCCCTATCTAATTTTTGAAGTTCTTCTAAGCGTTCTTCCAGAGAGCGAATGGCCCGCTCCGATTCCTTGACTGTGTAGTCATTCTCACTATTCAAGTAAATCTCACGCATCTGGCTCAGCTTATCCAGAATATAGGCTTCTTGTTTGGCCTTACTCATGGGAATTTTCTCAAACTGGCTATCACCGATAACAATGGCATCATAGTCTCCTGTGATAATACGTGAGACAAACTGCTTCCGGCGAGATTTGACAAAGTCCTTCTTGGTCGTCACAAAAACTTTCTTGGTCGGGAAAAACTTGAGGATTTCCTGGCCAAATTGAGCGGTCAAACCAGAAGGGACAACATAGAGTGGTTTATTGACCACCCCCAACTCTTTCAGTTTAAACCCCGCCCCAAGCATGGTCAAGGTCTTTCCTGAACCCACTTCATGAGCCAAAAGGGCTCGCTTTTCCTCCACAATCCGTTGAATGGCATTCTTCTGATGGGGGCGTAAGCTAATATTTTGAGCCAAGCCATCAATAACCAAATGGCTACCATCATAGGTCTTAGACACCGTACGGTTATACAGGCTATTGTAGGTGTCCGCAATCAAGGTCTGAACTTCTGGAGAGGACAAAACAAAGTCCTGGAAAAGACCCTGCATATCCGCTTCCCTGCTTCTCAAGAGACTGGTTCGCTGGGCATCGGTCACTTGCTTTTGCTTATCACCCTCTTTGACCATCTGTGTAATAGTAGGCTGATTGGAATTAAGCAGGTTCTCAAAAACCTTTCGTCCACTATCATAACGTGAGCCCTTAACCCCTAAAGTATATTCCTGTGCAGAAACAGGACGATTAGTAAATACCTTAGATAGAGTATAGGTCCCATCAATCGGACTAACCTCAATCACCTCAGTTAGGCTTGGGTCGTCTAAGGGTCTCTCCTCACCCAGAAGAACCGTATAGGCAAACTGGCCATAAACTTCGGTTGGAATCCAACGAGAGCCAATGCGGTAGGCAATATCTGCCAAGCCAATTTGACGAGGTTTAACGGCCTCTAACAAACTCTGATAGTATCCCCAGTCTGCCAAGGCATTGTCCTCTTTTTGAAGCAAATCCACCTGGTCAAGCTTGGTTAAAATATCCCCTGATAGAAAATCCTGACGAGAAACATAAACCACTTTTCCTAAGAGGGCATAAGCAGGGTCCAACAGAACCAAATCCCCTAGCTCTTCAATCACATCACCTTCTGTTTTGCCTGGATAAAGAGACATCATAAAGGCAATATCCACCCCACGACCATCTGCCAGACTGGCATTGAGGGCATCCTGAGCCGTATTGACGGCTTTGAGAATACGGTCTGGTCGCACCAAGGCTTTCTCAAAAGCCAAGGACTTCTTATACTTGACCTTCTTGTCCACAGGGTCAATGTATTCATCTTCCAGACTAGCTAGAAGAGAATACTTATCATCACTATCAAAAAGATTACGGTTGACGTTGCTATTGAGGTAGCCATAGCGTTTGACAAAGCGGTCATACTGGTAGTTGAGGTCGCCTAATAACCCCTCAAATCTGTCTCGGTCATAGTCATAATCCCGCTGGAGATCAATCATTTCCTGATAGGTATTGCGAAGGTTGACCATGCCCTTGATACGAGCAACCTCCTTATCCGACAAGGCTCCCTCGTAAAAGACTGTTTTCTTATAAAGTCCCTTGTGTCTGCCCGTCTTCGTCGCTTCTTTGGGCAGTTAAACATCAACGGCTGTCTCATCGGTCACGTTCATGGTCACAAAACGCTCAATAGCTGCTTGAGAGTGTTTGGCATCCCAAGCCACGAAGTCCCCAGTTTCCGTGACATAGTAGCTGATTTCTTCTGTCTTAGCCCCTACTCGAATCCCGTCACGGTCTCGATAGTAAACAGTATCTCCCTCATAGCCGAAACTATAGAGTTCAAGGCTATCCCAAATGGCTTGCGGAATGGTCTTGTCAACGGTTTGTGCCATCAAAACTTGAGGTTGGATAAAGACATTCTCCTTGGTTTGAGGTGGAGATACCTGATTCAGGGCTTGCGTCAACTCATGCACCAAGGGTTGGCCATTCCCTTTCAAAGACAGGGTTCCACCGTTGAAATTTTTGACCTCATAAGTTCCTAGAACTTGAGGATTATCCTCACCGTCAAAGTAGGGATTGAGCCAAATACGGTCGTCCTTGGCATACCGCTTGCTTCCCAAAAAAGCAAGGTCATCTGTGAATGCTCTCTTGTTCAAATCCTTTTGGAAGAAGAGAATGTCCGTTGTCACATTGGTTCCTGCGATAGCCTTAAAAGCAGAATCAGGCAAGCGAACCCCACCCAAGAACTGGGTCGTGTCCTTGATGTCCTGCAAGATATTATCTACCCGTTTATCCATTGTTCCCGTTGAGGAAATGACCGCCACTTGCCCAGCGTCATGAACCAAGTCCAACGACTTTTTGATAAAGTAGTCATGGATCATATAAGGCTTGTCATAACGGTTGTCCGCAATCCTGAAATTGCCAAAGGGAATGTTTGAGATAGCCAAATCAAAACTATCTGTCTGAAAGGGCACATCTTCAAAGCCCTGAACGAAAATGGTGGCATTGGGGTGAAGCTGTTTGGCAATAGCTCCCGTAATACCATCTATCTCCACACCGTAAAGGTCGCACTTCTCTCTTAACTGTTCTGGCATGGTCGCAAAAAAATTCCCTGTTCCCATAGACGGATCCAGCACCCGTCCGCCTGTAAACCCATCTGCGACCAACTTATCCCACATAGCTCTCACAATAGCTGGGTCGGTATAGTAAGCAGTCAGAGAACTCTGCTTCATGTCAGAGTATTCCTTATCAGACACCAATCTCTTTAGCTCTGCCCGTTCTATCTCAAACTGAGGATTGTAGTCGTCAAAAAAACTATTGGCTAGACCGCCCCAGCCGACATACTTGGCTAATATCTCCTGTTCAGGTGGGCTTGCCTGCCGCCCAGACTTGTCTAGCTCTTTAACGAGACGGATGGCTGCGAGGTTAGCTTCCACCTTAGCCCGTGTCCCTTTGGGGTAAAAATCGGTCAAGTCCTCTGGAAAGGCAAAATTCTGAACAGGCTCAACCTTAACTAGCTCAGGCTCCTTTTCAAGCACACTAGGCTCGTCTTGAATAACCGCTTGGTCTTTTGGAGCCTCCGTTCTTTCTGCAGGACCTTTGTCTGAAGTGGGGTCTGTTTGACTGTCATCTAGGAAGGAAAAGAGGTCGATGTCATCAGAATCCTTTGTTACTGCAAAGTCATTACTTTCTTTAAAAGCCTCTGACTTTTCTGGTCGATAAACCAGCTGGCTCTTTTCCAATGCACCAAGCGAACCGACATAAAAAACAGGACTGTCTAGCACATCATCATCGGGTAAAGCAGCTAACGCAACCCTAATCTGCCCCTGGTCTTCCCTAATATCTGCGACCTCAAACAGATGTTCACCATAACTGGCTAAACTTCCCAGAGGATACGTCTTTTGAACCTCTTCCTTGAGTTCTGACAGGCTATCATCAAAGGCACTTTCCGGTTCTCTAGCCTGAAGTTCTTCCAATAATAAACGAGACGCCTTGTCTGGATCTGCTTGAGCCATTCGCTCAAAGATTTTGGCCTCCTCTAGCTTCAGCCCATCTTTGGTCATGCGATTGGCCACAAAGACCAAACGCTCATAAGGGAGGCTGCTCTCAAGGAAAAATGTAACGCTATCTCTGTCTAATCCCTGGTCAAGCAATTCAACCGCAAGCCTCAACTGATAGACTGGGGCATGAGGATACTGCCCTAAATAAAGTAACTCTTTTCTGGACAAACGGTATTTCCCAGCCGCATCTAACAAGACCCCTCGGCTACTCTCTGGAAAGTCCTCGACGGGTACACCAGCTGCCTCTAAAAGCTGGTAGTTTCTCGCCAAGAGCTGACGACTGAGGTCTACCAATTCTGCCAGTTCCTGAGAACCTGGCTCTCTAGCCAATTCATCTGCCGACCCATCCGCTTCCAGATAGGTAAAAATCGTCTCCCCTTCATAGATGGGAGTTTGCCTGCGTTCCTCATCAAAGTCACCCAAACGAAATTGTAACGGTCGCTCTAGTTTGGCTAATTCATCGTAGTGGCTTAAAATGGCAAACTTTTGGGTTAGGTTCAAGTGTTCATAGGCCTCATAGTGCTGGCTCTTGCCTAAGCGACGGTCATAAGAAGAGAGTGGTTCAGCTTGATTGGTCAAATAGGCCGTTACCACATTATCAACTTCTTCAAATCTGACGGTTTCTTCCTGCTTCACCTGACTGAGCTCTGCTTTTTTCTGGTCGAACTGAGTAATGATGTCTGCTTTAATGCCCAAGGGCAAGTCCTGATAGGCTGGCAAGTGCGCCACAAGTAAACTCGTCTTATCTAACCTGGCCACCGGTTGACCGTAATGGGCAACCAGATCTTGGTCAGTGGTTTCAAAGGTTAGTTCTGGCTTTGGGATAGTTGGGGCTTCATAGTTCAAAATAAACAAATCAAGGTCTCGGCTAATGCGGTCTGCTAGGTTGTTAGCCACCTTAGACACATTGATAAAATCCACCTGATTCATCTGAGACACCAAACTCCCCAAGGATACACCATAATAGCTTCCCTGTTGGTCTAGAAGTTGACAATAAACAGCAAGATTATAGGTCGCAACCAATACCACCATATCTTTTTCAAAAGGGGTAAGTTGAGGGATTTGCCGTAAACCAGCCTGAGCGAAATGATAAGCATAAGCGCCCAAATGTTCAAAAGGTTGGTCTCCTTGGCTCAGAAAGGCAACTAGCTCCTCACTCACATCGTAGGGAGTTGGAAAAAGATTGACACGGCCTTCCTGCTCGATAAAGGTTTCCAAAAGCCTTTCCCAAGGCTTATCAAAATGGTGGGCTTGAAAGCGTAAAAAAGCCTCCTTAATGGCCAAATCTTGGTGTTGATGTTGCCGAAGGCGGTGGCTGATGGATTGTGTATTCATCTGGTAGTTCTCCTTTGATTTTCTTTAGTCAAAAAGGACTGAGAAAGCTCTCAGTCCCAATTGCTTATAGGGTCATAGACAGCTCTCGCTGTGCGTCTACTTGAGGTCTTGCCAAGTCTGCCATATAGCTTCGTAAGAACTGGGAACGACTATCCAACCTGTCTTGGGCAAGAGCCAAATGAACTAAGTCTCCGAAATAATCGTCACTATCTGCGTCCAGCTGGTGGCGAATCAAATCATCTAAAGTCTCCAAACTATAGGGGTCAAAGTTGCCCAATTCCCAACCATCAGACGACACCAAATAAGTAGACGACCGACCTTGGAAGACCTCTGAGATAAACTCATTCCCATCCCCTGTTCGGTAGAGGTTGTCCAGCAATCGGGTCAGGTCTTGTCTAATCACCTCACTCTGCTCATCCGCAACCAATCGCAGTTGCTCATCCAACAGATACTTGTTGTCTGTCGCCATGTAGTAAGCATAGAGGTCATTCAGAAAGGTTTGACTGGTGATTTGGGTCTCCACACTCATGACTGCCTTAGTAAAGGCTGACGTATCTTGGTCGAAAAAGTGCTGCATGACCTGTCTCATCTCTTGGAATGTTGGAGTGCGACCTGATAGAATTTCTGCCAAATCAGCTACCCCATCGCCATCAGAATCAGGGCTTAAGGGATTGGTTCCTAAAGCCAGTTCCTGGGCGTCTGTGAGACCGTCGCGGTCACTATCTTGGGTGTAAAAGGTCTTAGGCATGGCTATCCTCACTTTCTAGGTCTTCCTTCTTACGGTACGCCCCATAAGCTAATCCTAACATCAGGCCGCCACCAACTAAACCAAGAAGGGAAGTCGACTCTCCTGTTTGTGGGAGACTGACAACTGGGCTTGGAGCTTGTGGTGGAACAGGTGCAGGTTGATTTGGAACGACTGGTGTTGGGCTAGAAGGCGTTGGCGGTGTTGGTGGTTGAACAGGCTCTGGTGTTGTGGTCTTAACTGTGTTAGAGCTGATGGTCACACCGTTAACGATATGGCTAAAGGTATTTTCCACTTCCCCAGCCGCAATCCGTTTCATCTGAAGGTAGATATCTGCTTGGAAGGTGGAAGCGTCTGAAATGCTGGTCAGAAAAGCCTTATCAAAGGAAATAGACACTTGACCAGATGTGGTATCAACCGTTTGAAGCGTGTACTTGGTCACTTCTGTCCCCGATTTTAGGACTGTCCCATCTGCCAAGGTCACGTCCGTCATCAGGTAAGCCTGATAAACACCGTCATACTGGTCATGGGTTTCATCGTAATCATCACTAAAGCTATACGCTGTAAGAGCTGTCGCACGATTAGCTGGAATGTGTGCGCCTTGAAGACGATAGGTAAAGACCTGATTAAGGGCAATCTCCTTGCCATCCAAACTCTGGTCCTTGTGAGATAGGTCGATGACCACATCCTTTTTGGGGTCTAGTTTTGGCACGTTGTTCACAACAGTATCCGTCACATAGGCCAGGCCAAAATCAATCTGGTAGGCCGTATTGGTATAGTCACCGCCTGTTTTGACCATCTCTTCCTTAATGGTCATGGGATTGGTTACCACCAAGGTCTGACCTGTCTTGACATAGGTGTCATAAAAGGTCTGTGGATCATCTGCCGTAAAGACTTGAATGGCTCCTTTGGGCACAAATCCCCTACCTGCCATGGCATCTTGAACCGTCTTTGGTGCTTCACTTAGAGAAGCGTACACCTTAACGGATAAGCCCTTGACTGCTTGCCCTTGACCATCAACCATCTGAATCCCGTCTGGTTGCAATTTCAAAGCCTCTTCTGGGTAATCGTCCACCATAAAGAAACCTTTGGCAATCTGGTCTTTGGTCGCAGCCATGCCCTTATAGGCACTGTAATCCATGACAATCTTGTAGTAATTGACCGTATCAGGTAAGACCGTCTTCCCATCAATGGTCACACCCTTGTCAGTGGTGTTGGATTTTTTAGGCGTAACAATCGGAATGAAGTTGGATACGTCTTCCGTCTCGTAGTCCAATCCAAAATCAACCTGATAGGCTTTATTGATATAGGTTTGACCCGAGTTATAAAGGCTGTCCTTGACGGTCATAGGGTCAATAATGGTCAAAGATTGACCGGTCTTCACATAAGTCTCATAGAAAGCCTCATTGTCTTTAGGACGAAAGACCTGGAAAGCTCCTTTTGGTGAGATTTTCTTGGCCAACAAGGCTTCTTTCAAACTCGTTGGTGCCTCTTCCAAGTTCTGATAGGTCTCTACCAGAATATCCCTTACCGTCTGACCGTCTGGTGTTAAAATCTGAATAGCCTTGGTGTCAATCTCTAGGGCTTCTTCTGGGTAGTCATCCACAACGTAAAAGCCCTTGGCAACAGCGTCTTTAGTCGCCACAATCCCCTTGTACTGGTCCAAATCCCAAGACAAGGTATAGAAATTTTTTGAACCAACAAGCATAGCCTGACCATTGATGTCAACTTGGTCTGCATTGAGGTTTTTCTTGACAGGTTCTGGTGTAACAAGGGTATTGGTCACTTCCTTAGTCGCATAACCATTACCAAAATCAATCTGATAGGCAGTATTGGTGTAGGTCAAGGTCTTGTCCTTGAGGTCAGTACGAACCGTCATGGGACTGGTCACTAAAAGGCTAGTACCTGTCTTGACATAAGTGTCATAAAAGCCTTGATTATCTTCTGGAACAATGACTTGAAAAGCTCCTTTAGGGCTAATCTTAGCCGTTGTCAGTTGGTGTCTAAGCCTTTCTGGAGCTTCTGACAAGTCCTTATAAGTCGTCGCCACAAAACCAGATAAGGCTTTTCCGTCTAGGCTTGTGACAATGACTGCTTTATCATCGGTCATCACAGCTTCTTCTGGAAAATCATCTAAGAGGAGGAACCCTTTGCCAATCATCTCCTTGGACGACTGGTCGCCCTTATACTGGTCTAAATCCCAGGTCAAGGTGTAGTGATTGGTTGAACCAACCAAGACCACCGTGTCATTGATAACAACGCCATCACTGTTTTTGTTGGTCTTATCAGGGATTATCAAGGTCGTTGTGGTCCCATCACCTGGTGTCCGAACGGTCACAGGGTTTGAGGTGATGGTATAGGCGGTTGGTGTTCCCTGATTGATGATGAGCTTGTAAGTGTTAGTGTAAGTCGCACCATCATTGACCACTGTACCGTACAAAACAGGAGCTGTCAGATGGTAGCTCTTCGCTAAGTCCTTATTGACTTCAGACAAGAGACTGTCTTTAGCTGTCAAGCGAACCAGGTGTTTAGAGCTGTCATAAACAAGATCATAGGCGGTGTTCTCTGCCTTGCTTGTCGCTTCATTCAAAACATAACCTGCAGGCAGGTAATCCTCAAAGATGAGGCTACGGGTCATGACACGATTTGGGGATAGATCCCCCACTTCCAAAGGATAGTTGACTGGGGAACTCTTAGCGACCTGAGTCTTGTCAATAGACACACGGTCACTATTTTCTACCTCTTTGTGAATACCTGGCTTTGTCTCTAAGCGGTAACCATGTACTTGAACACTTGGAGCCGCTGGTGGCGTAGGCGTTTTCTCATAAACGGGTTGGGTCGGTAAAGCCACCTTCACAAGTGCCAAACTAGGTTCTTCAACAGGAGTGGTCGGTTTTAGGGTGAAAGTTACTAGAGGTTCTGGCGTGAAGGTCTTTGGCGTATAGACAGACGGGGTATAGGTTAAGGGGTCTGGAACAGGGTCAAGGTTAGGTTTGACCAAGGGTTTTGGCGTGTGAGGCCTAACTGTCCGTGCCACAGGCAGGGTATTGAGGGCAAACCAATAGGTCTTACCTCCCACCTGAGTGGGCATATCCCCCTGACCAAAGGTTACTCGGTAAGTATTTCCCGAAGTCACCGTTGAGACAATAGCCCCCTTATAAGCATAGCGGCTGGAGGTCGTGTCCCACTCTTCAGGTGTACCAATCTCATGAGCCCGGTTAGAACCAAGCGACCGTGCTAGACCTTCATCCGTGACCTGAACAGTTGACCCATTGATAGGGACAAATTTACCCGATGAATCCTTAACATACTCTAGTCCGATGTTGTTATGGTTGAGTGACGAGTGGGTAAAGACACCTGGCTGCTCCTTGGAGAAGGTCACTTGACTGCCGTCAGCTAGGGTGTACTTGGCGTCTACTCGAAATTCCATCTTGTCATTTCGCCAGTCGCCCGTCCCGTCTCCGCGATAGGCAATAAAGCCTTCTGTCGGGTCATTAGGAACAACCAGCGTCACGCTATTGGTGCCTGCAGGCGAAACAAGGTTGGTGATGTCATAAGTCACGCCTGTAATCTTCTTGCCCGCAAAACTAGCGTTTTGAAGGTTGGAATAGTTGAACCGCAAGGTCTCCCCTGTCCGAAATTGGTCATAAACAAAGAAGCCCGTTGAATCCAGAATTCGACTATAACCACCCAGCATGGCATCTCCTGTGCTAATAATGTGGTCAGGATTACGAGTGGCTGCCCTATGTTGGGCTTGGGGTTCCCCACGATTGAGGTCAAGGGCCTGAGCAAGGACTTCTGAAATGTAGCCCTCTTCACCCTTTTGAATTTCAGCCAGTTCTCGGTCATAGCGAGCTTTTTCAGAAGCATTGTAGGCTTCATTGGCCTTGTTAGTCGCATCGGCTTCTGCCTGTTTCTGGGCATTGCCTTTTTTAATGGCTGCAATCTCTGCCTGACGATTGGTCACTTGGGCTTGCTTGTCCTTATTGGCCTGGTCCACCGCTGCTTGACCACGGCGATTCTCCTCGTCAATGGCAACCTGACCTGCCTGATTTCGCTGGGTAATGGCCTCGTTATCGTCTTTTGCTTTGGCTAAACCAGCTGCATTTTCAGCTTCAATCTGCTTATTTTTAGCCGTTTGAGCGTCTGCTTCCGTTTTTTTAATCACATAGGTGTCAATAGCAGATTGGTTCTGCTCACTAACCCCTTGGACCAGTTTGGTGTAGCCCTCATAGGCTTCAGGAGATGTGCCATCGCCTGATGTGATGGTCTTATCCGTCACCCTTACCTTGACATTTGAAAAACGCTTGGTCAAATCAGAAACACTAGCATTGACGTCCTTCTCAAGGTTTTTCGCCACGTCTTCTGCTTGTTTATGACTGGTTTTCAGAGTTTCGTTCTCTCCTTCAATCCGTGCCACTTCCGCCGCATGATCTGCCTTATCTGACTGGTACTTAGCTGTCACATCTTTCAGCTCGGATACCTGCTTATCCATATCAGCCTTAGCGGTGTCAAGGCCTTGACTGGTTTCTTCAGCTGTCTGGGTAGTTCCAAGGTCCATGTCTTGACCTGATGTAATTGTCACCCCCTCTGCCTTAGCGTCATTGATTGCCTGCTTTAATGTCGTCTCATCAATGGTCACAGGCATGGTTCCTTGCGACTGACCTGTTTCAGAAAGTGACGTTGTGTGTTCACTTGTCTCAGCAGGCTGGGCTTCAGGAAGGTTGGTCGCTGGATTATCCGTCAGAACAATGGGAGTTTCAACAGATGTCGTGGCTAACTCATCTGCCTGAGCAACCCCGCCACCTAGAGCAATGACAGCTGTTGCGACTGTTCCTAGTGCAACAGAACAAAGCGTACGGTATTTCTTACTTTTACGAAAGACATGTTTCTCACCCTTTTCTTGGGTAATAATTGGTTTCACTTGAATGGGTAGGGTCATGGGACACTCCTTTATGGTATTATTGGATTGATTGCCAGAACTACTGGCTAATCTTGCCCCATCATACCAGGAAGGAGTTGCAAATTTTATCACGAAAAAAAGCCAGTAGCAAAAAGGCTACTGGCTGGTTGTTGACTGAAATCTCATACTTCAATTAGAGGAACTCAGAAAAATCTCGATTTTCTCTAAGATAATAAATCTCAATCTGATTATTATTTAGATATTTTGCATAAATGCACTGCACAGGTGCACCAATTGGAAAGGTCTTTTGTCGCTTCAAGTCTAACAGAGACTGCGGAACAACTTTAGAACGAGTATCCTTTAGTGTCAATGCTAGAATTTGTTTTTTAGTCCTTAAAGCATAATCAAATTCCAAATATAAATAACGCCCCGATTGGGTTAAATGAACATATTGCCCAATCAATTCTCCTACTGAACCCAAAACTTGTAATTTTTGAAAGGTTGTACCATCTCGCTTAATCATCATATCATCAACAACAAGATGTCGAAGCAAACAATCATCAAAAAAACTAGCAGGTCCTTTACGATAATCAATGCCACACAGGTGCATAAAATTAGTCGTTGAAAAATGAATAGCTACCATGTCATTATCTGTACCATAGTGAACTACCTTATTTCTAAAATACCGATTAAAGAAAGTTGCAGCTTCAAACATCTTCTCAAAATAGCGACGCAAAACGATAATTTCGTTTGAGCTTGGTCTCTTATACTCACTTGATTGTCTTGCCATCATACCTCCAAATTAAAATAAGTGACCTACCGGAAGGCAAGCCACTTATTAAGGTCGGTTTATTCTGGTGTCTGCCACCGCTTAGCCCTTAGGTCTAAGATTTTTATCAGGTTTCATTCTGGTGCCTGCCACCGCCTGACCCTTATGTTCAGGATTACTATCAGATTGACCATGAGCCGACCACTCATCTACACCATCATTATACACTATATTTAATACTATTTCAAGCTAGACGATTATTAAATCATACAATTAACCAAAAATGACTTCAGTTGTTTTGTATCAGGGAACAACTGGAGTGCTATTATTTTAATTCTAACTCAGGAATAGTGATTTGTCAAATCGTTGATTATTTCACCGTATAAGCAAAACTCATGGCCGCGTCTGGTCCGCTGATTTTTCGGAAGGTGTAGTTTGGGTTGCCATTGACGTTGGTTTCTGAGATGAGAAACGAGCCATCTGGGTAGACTTTCTCGACAAATGCCACATGACCGTAAGGAATAGGTGTGCCGTGACTGCCTCCCGCAAAGGAGATAATAGCCCCTGCTTGAGGCATTGAACCCGTCTCACTTCCTAAAGCTGATGCAGAACCCACCCAATCCTGACCATTCCCCATAACACTTGTGATGGGGATTTTCTCACCATTTCGTCCTTTGAGCTTGAGACCAAGCTGGTTAATGCGAGCAGCCACACCCCAAGTGCATTGACCATAGGCATAGCCCATCCCGTCACCACCTCCAGGGATAGAATTGTCAAAGAGGTCTCCTCTAACGGCTTCTAGGGCAGCTGGATCACTCTGAGCGGTGCCTCCATTTGGTTGACTAAAACCTTTTTCAATCTGATAGTACCACTCGGCAGCTCTTGTTTGGCGTTCCAAGAGCTTGTCACCACTATTGCCCTCCCAATAGGTCAGAAAGACCTGGGCTAGACTAGCTGGACTGCCCGTATTCTGGAAGAAATCTTTGAGCCAATTGGTGTAATAGGGATTGTCTCCCTCAAGCATAAAGTCCAACTGAAGCTCTAAATCATACCAGGGCTTGCCCTTTCTCTTGGCGTACTCCAGAAGCAAGGTGTGGCGACGTGAACCGTCTGCGGTGTCCGTCCATTGACCTAGACCAAGGCCTCGACGAAGAATGTTGGGATAGCTACCGTTGTAGATGGCAGGACCACCCATAGACAGCCAGTTAGGGTCGTCCCATGAGCTCTCTCTTGCCCCGACGGGCGGGCTCAGGTAATCCCCTTCTGCTCGTTTTGGGTTAATGCCTGATTCAACTGACCAGTTGCCTAAGATGGCTGCGATAGCCTGATTGGTCGCTCCCTTAGCTTTTAGAAAGATATAAATGGCTTTGGCTCGTTCAAATTCATCCACACCAAATTGACCAATATTGGGTAAGATGGTGGTTTGAACCTGAACCACCTTGGGAAAGTAAAAAGCAGGATTGACCGCAACTAATTTCTTTTGGTCTGGGTCATATTTCTCATAGGACACTTTAAGACCTGTGTTAGTCTTGGTCTGACCAATTCTATCACCCGCAACGACTCTTTGCCCCTCAACCAAGCGACCTGTGTGAATGCCATACAAACGCAAAGAGACTGAACTAACCCTTTTACCAGCGGTAATAACGACATCATCACCATCCAGATGAATCGTCCCATCAAGAGGAGCGAGAACCGCTTGATTTTCCTTTGCTTCAAGGATAATAAACTCTTGCATGGTGGGCTTACCGTCCAAATGGTAGTAGCCATAGCGATAGGTCATAGGCAAGACATCATCTTCCGTCTTGCCCTCAAAGGGATTGTCCAGTTCCTGTAAGCTGGCATAGATACCTTCCTCCGACAGTTCCTTGAGGTCATCTTGTTCCTCTTTAGACAATTGATAAGGCGGCTTATCATAAAGCTCTGCCATAGTTTTAAGGCTATCTCCACCATTTAAGTCCTGCCAAAGCGTAGATAGGTAATCTTTATAAGTGCTAGAGGGTGGCAAGACACTTATCCTATCTTCTAAGGCATAATCCTGAAACTGGCTATTCATATAAGCCATGACCTCATCTATCTTGGTGTAGTAGGTAATCCCCTTTTCGCTAGTTCGGGTCTGTTCCGCATCCTCCCAAGTCATGTGAGTGTAAGCCTTGGTCAATTCAAACTCATCTTGTTGGATAAGGGTCTGACTGGCAAAGCCTAAAAAGAAAGACATCATTAGAAGCAGAAAACATAAGAGACCAGAAACAATCCAGGTGACAGGATTGCCAATTATAGTCATAAAGGCTTGTTTGAAACTGGAGATGAAACTTTGCACAACCCTACCAACTTGTCTAGTCTGGTGGGCTCGTCTTGCGACTTGCCGTTTAAGACGATAAAGGACCTTCTCATCTTGCTTCGTCAACCGCCACCCTTTTCCAGAACGCCAGTTTTGGTAACGTTCTTTAGTATTTCTAGCCCGTCTGACCATAAATCGTGAGCTGGCTTGCGAGAGCTTGACAGCTGACTTACCGGTGTCAATCCCTGCTCTGGAGTAACGTGACACCTGGTAGCTGGTGTCCACTACTTCCCTAGCACCAGACAAGTCGTCCTCTTGACTGGCTAGATAGAGGGCTTCTCGCCCAATCAGTTTACTTGCACGTTTGACCTTGTTCGTGGGTGACTTGTGCTTGGTGACTGTCTTAACCTGTTTCAGCTCTCGTTTGCTTTGAGAGACTTCCTGTTCAGCCTGCAAACGCTCAATAGACTTGGCTTGGTAGAAAAAACGAGAGCGTTTGGCATCATCTACTTGGACAGATGCTTTTTTCTTATCCTTAGCCTTTTCTTCCTCCTTGATGTTTTTCAAGTGTTGCCTGGCCTGCTTGTGTCTGGCCTTAGCCTGCGGGAGGCGATAGGCTTTCAATTCCCTGTGGGTCAGGTCATGGGGATGGGCAGTTGATAAGAGGTGGTCAAACCGCTTGTCTTCCTCTTCTTTGAGGTCGTCAAATTCTTTCTTGGCAATAGAAATAGCTTCCTGATACGTTTGTTTCGCTGAAGAAGAATTGTCAAGTGTAGACGATGTCAGATGGCGAAAAAGAACGTTTCGTCTGCCCAACTGAGCGGTTAACTTCTTCTTAGCTTCCTGTCGTTTGAGACGATAGGTGCGTCTGCCCTGTCTGAGATTGCTTTTCCTCGTGAGCCTTGCGCGCTTCAGTTCTTTCTTGGTGACAGTCATCCTACTCGTCCTCCCGCTTTACCTGAACCATCTTATCGGGGTCCGTGCTCATCAGGTCAAAGAGTCGGGTATCGGCTGGAATCCGGTTCTTGAAAGGCACAACCGTGTGACCAGCCTTAATAAGACCTGCTCCACGCTCGGGATTGACCAAGTATTTCTCCAACTCCTTAGACAAGCCAAGCAGATGAACTAATTCTTCTCGGTCATTTTTGGCCTGTTTGAGCAGAATCATAAACTCACTATTGGCCAAAATTCGCCTCCCGTTGGCATCCATCAAGAGGGTTTCCACGTTTTGGGTAATCCCCGTTGGAATGGCCCCGTACTTCCGCACTCGGCTCCAGAGCTTGAAAAAGAAATTACTGGCGTATTCATCTAACAATAGAAGCTGCATCTCATCAAAGTAAATCCAAGTGGTTTTCCCCAGTTGTTGGTTTCTGACCACCCGATTCCAGATTTGTTCAAAGACTACCATGAGGGCAATGGGTTTGAGGGCTTCTCCTAGTTTTTTGACATTGTAAATCACAAAGGACTTATCCGTCGTCACGTTGGTTCGGTGGGCAAACATATCCAGAGACCCCTTAACATAAAGCTCCATATCAAGAGCCAGATTACCTGCTTCTGGTTCAGGTTGCTTGGATAAGACAAATACCCATTCTTCTAAGGTTGGCTCTAGGAAATGTTGGTAGGTCAGCCGCGTCACTCGGTCAATAATCGATTTCTCTCGACCATCCATCTGGCGGTCTAAGAGCTTGCCAATCCAAGACAAGAGGAACTCTGACTTGAGCTTGACAGGGTCTTCATCAAAGCCATGACTAGATAAGTCTAAGACATTCAGAAAGGTCTGGCTATCTGGGGCAATAATGATGCTTTCCCCATCAAAGGCTTGACCAATCAAGCCATACTCATTTTCTGGGTCTACCACTATAATATCTGTCTTGTCATCGACTTCTTTGAGCCTAGTGGTGGTGATTTCATGCTTGGTTCCCATGCCCTTACCTGCCCCCGATGTCCCTAGGATAAGACCAGACGGGGTATTGAGAGCCTTGCGGTCAATGGTGATGATGTTATTTGAAATCTGGTTAATGCCATAGTATTTCCCTCCCTTGACCTGCAAATCCACCGAGGTCCAAGGAGATTGCACGGCGATATTGGAGGTCAAGAGGCTGCGAGAAATGCCTTTTAAGAAGTTCTTCCCAAGAGGGAGAAGGCTATTAAAGGCGGCTTCCTGCATATAAGGCAAGGGGTCAATAATCAGGTCATGAGAGCCTGCCACTTGCTTCATATCATTAAAAGCCTCTTTGAGGGCTTCAGGACTATCTTCTAACAGTCCAATCAGAAAGACGGTCTCAAAGAGTTTATCCCCTGTCTTGGTCATGGTAGTTAGAAGGTCATCCGCTTCATCAATAGTGGTTTCTAGAACATGACTAGCCTTTTCCAAATAGATGCCTGAGCGAGCCATCTTTTGTTGCTCACCGATTTTCTGAGATTCCATCAAGGTCTTCTTGGTTCTAACCTTGGCCATAGCTTCTGACTTTTGCGACCCTTGGGCATGAAAACTGATGATGAGTTCCCTATCTGTCTGCATGAGGTCACGGATAAAACCGTCCCCTAACTCTGTCCCATAGTCCCTGACATAAACCACCTGTAAATAACGGTCGTCAATAGCCAGATAATCCTTGTGCTTAAAGGACATGCTTTGTGGCGCAATGAAATGCTTGGTTGTTAGACCTGATAGAGCCAAATCCTTATAGCTAAACGGTAAGTGATTGCCCCCTCGAAGCATATCCGCAAGGTAATTGACCCTAGCTTCTCCCTCTAGGAGATGGAAGGTACAGTCAATTTCAGCCAAACCATTTTTGACGTACTCACCAACTTGGGATAAGGAGCGATGAGCTTGTTTGGTTGAGGTATCCGTCCGCCCAAAGGTTATTAATTTGATAGTGTTAAAATTGTTTTCACCATTGTCCAAATTTCGGTTCATCATCTGGTTCAGTTCCTCACGGAAATGGTTGTAGCCATCATTATGTAGGGGATAAAGCACACTTGAACGGAACTTATCCAGGTTGACCCGTTGATTAAAGAGGGTTAGCTGAAAATGCGTGCGGTCATCTAGGGCGTTAATCATGTCCGAATACTTGTCCACAATAAGCGCTCGCTCCTCCAGCCCAACGGTCTGGTAATTGACATCACCCAAAAGATAGCTTTGGGAATAATAGTCAGGGGTGACTTGCATGAGGCCATTCTCAAACAATCCTTGATAAGCGATAGTGTTGACGGTTGTTGGTTGAAGTTCTTGACGAAGCTCTTTTTGTCGCTTCTTATCAGTCGCAGATAGCTTGGATTTCGTTGATGGTTTTAGTAGGTTTCGCATGGGTATTTTCCTTTCCAGTTAGGGTTCGTACAGGTACAGTAAGGGCAAACCGTAGGCGGTAATGCAGGTAGTGTTCAAAGGCTAGGTGATTGGGGCGATAGACCCCAAATAGAAGCAAGGGAAGGGTAAAACTCCCTGTAAAACCATAGACAAACCAGTCCCCAAACTGCCAAAAAAAGAGATTGAGTCCTAGGACTAGAATGGTTATCGCTAAAGCTGGCAAGACAAAAATGACCTGCCGTGTGGTAAATCCTAACCAAGCTCGGTGCTGGTATTTTGAAATGTCCTTAAAGACACGGGTATTCATTCAATAATCCTCCATAACTAAGATATGATTGACAAAAACGGAGCAGACCCTCTACTCCGTTATCGTGTTAAGCTGGAACAAGGTCGTCCTACATCCCTAAAATACTTCTGGCTGTGCGTTGAGAGCCAACAAGGGCAATGATAAGCAGGATGGCTTGGACAAAACTCCCAAACATGATGACGAGAGCCTCACCGTCTCCTGCTCCGTTTGCGACCGCAATTTTTCCAGCCGATTCAAAGAGCGGCATGAGGGATACAATCAAGAAGATGAGAATGCCCTGAACACCATAGACCATAATATTTTTCAGGTAGCCAATGCCTACCCCACGCCACTCATCACTCAAAAAAGTTGGGAGAGTGATTGGGGCAAAGGGAAGCATGAGATAGAGCTGAATAAAACGAATGGTCACCATGAGATTAACCATAGCGGCACTAGCCATTCTAACCAGCCAAATCAAGAGGGCAAAAAAGGCAATAATCATTTTCCCGACGATACCAGAACCTTTTAGACCTGATAAGGTGTCATAAGTTTGACCACCTTGGGCAACTACGCCTGCAATTCGGGAGAGGGCATGGCCAGCTAAGCCCAAAATGGCTTCCACAATCACCGTGGTATTAGCCATCACCACTCCTACCATGATAAAAGAGACAATCATCGGGGCAATCGCCTCAATGGTCATAGCGCCACCAGAGCTGGCAATCTTCTTGGCTAATTTTGAAAACTCCAAGATTAAGACAAGGGCTAAGATAGCCACGCCAATCGGACGCATGACCTGCTCGGTGACGGCTGTCATGTAAGCCCAGACGGTTGGGTTATAGTCTGATAGGGATTTGACCAAATCAGCGGTCGATTCCAAGTCTAAGGAGAAGCCCTCAAAGAGGTTATCTGAGGAGACTTTTTCTGAGACCAGAAAAACTAGCTGAGGGAAATTCTTATTCATCACATTGCTGGTCTCCTTCTTAAATGGTAATCTGGGTCACAAAGGCCCCAGCAGCTCCGACCATCACCCCACCAACAATCTCTAAGATGGCATTACGGACACCTGGTCCACCGTCTTTGATGTTGGTCGCTAGGTTAATGACCCCAATCACGACAAGAAAGGCTCCTGTCGCTACCAGCCCTTTTTGAAGCAGGGACATGGCCTGGGCAAACATGGAGCTGGCATCAACCCCATAGGTTAGGTTTGGTAGTTTTTGTATCATCTGTTTTCCTCATTTCTATTTTAGTGTTGCGGTAAAGCGAAAGTCTTGACTCAGGTTTCTCACTCGGTGTCCCCTTAAATCAAGCGGTGGTTCTCCTGTCAAGGCAAGGTCTGGCTCCCACCACCAGTCGTCCCCTTCCTCATCTGCCAAATACTGCCAGTTGGGGTGCTTAACGGGGTCATACTTCTTGGCATAAAAGGCAGGGGTATTGGCAATTCTGACCAAGCAATCCCCTCGATCCATGTTGCCAACTTCGTCTGGTGTCATCAGGTCACGGGCAATCTTTTGATGGCTAAGAGAACCAGACCCTGTTTGTCCAAAGGACCGACTGGTGTTTCTGACATCAATGGTTTGTTTCCCTAAGAGCGCCGACATAAACTTAAAGGTCTCCTCGTCATTGCCTCCCAGATAAAGTAGGCTGTCACAGTTACCCAAGATGGTCTTCCAGGCATCTTTTTCTTTGTAGAGGCCTTGAAGCTGGGCAATGTTTTGTAAGATAGGGACAAGGCTGATATTTCGGGAGCGAACGGTGGAGGTCAATTCCGCAAAGTCTGGAATCTCGCCGACGTTCGCAAACTCGTCCAGATAAGCCCGCACGTGAATAGGAAGCTTGCCCTTAAATGCCACGTCAGCCTGTCTAGTCAAGGTGGAAAAGACCGTCGAGAAAAAGAGGGCTGACAAGAAGCGAAAGGTAGAATCATTGTCTGGAATAACTAAGTAGACCATCGTTTTTTGGATTCCCCAACTTTTGATGTCCATGGTATCAGTTTTTGTCAAATCAATGACCGACTGGATATTAAAGAGGGCAAATTTAGCAGTTGTGACTGCAATAACTGAATCCAAGGTCTTGTCCTTGTAGTTCTGAAAATCTGCCCAGTTTCGCATGGTGAAGTTTTCTATGCCATAAGTCTTGGCATACCGCTCAAACATGACCTCTAGGACACTCTTTTCAGCCCCGTCCGCCTTATGAAGGAGTTTAATCAACTTGGAAATTTCCGCAAAAGATGGGTAACGCCCTCGATTACGACGACTCTCCAAGTCTTGTTTCTCCTTAGCCTGTAGAGCTTTTCTCTCTTTTTTTGACAAACGAGCTTCTTCCATCAGCTGTGCTCTGGTCTTTGGTGGGTTGTAAAAATCAACCAAGTAAGAAGCGATGGCACGAACCAAAGTCATCGACGCCTCATCCCAGAAGGGATCGCTGCGTGACCCATTGCCCTTGGTGTTATTGAAGTACACCGTCAGCATACGGTTCAAATCATTCTCGGTTTCCACATAGCGAAAGGGATTGAAGCCATTGCTGGTCATCATGGATACCAAGTCTAAAATCTTTATCTGGTAGTCTGCTTTCAGGAAGAACTTTCCTGTCTTTTGAGGCAAATGGTCCTTGGGATCAACCACAATATTGGAACAGTTGGCCTGAATCAGATTGGGTTTAACAAAGCGAAAGGTCTTGCCTGCACCTGACCCACCGATGACAACCAAGTTTTTATTGCGGTCAAACTTAGGTCGCTTCTTCTCCAGAAGAGTAAGCCGAACGGTCTTAGCCAGTATGGTATCCAAAAAGGGATTTTTACTGGCAAAGGCTTGGCTCTCTTGTTTTGTCCCAAAGCGAGCTGACCCATATTCCTGCCCCTCTCGGTAGACCTTGGCTCCTGAAGTCGTGTAGAGATAGGTCAAGCCCATAGCTCCAAGACCAGCCAAAAACCAGAGGCTCGAACCCAGGGTAAAGTCAAAGACCCAAGGCTTAGCCGTTATCGCATCCTGGCCATTCATCAAGAGGTAGGTCCACCTCTCAAGAACAGGCAAATGGTTTAATTCATCATAGAGCAGGCTTAAGCGATGGCAAACATAGCCAAGTGCCAGACCCATCATGACAAAAACAATTGTTCTTGCTTTAGACATCACAGCACCATCTCTTTCGTTTTCACACTAGACTCCTCACTCAGGACAATATCTTCCTTGGCTAAAGCAATTTCCTCATCTAGTGTCTTGTCCGTCACCAATCCTTTAAGCTTATCTGGATTATTGACCAGTTCTTTGAGGAGAGTATCCAAATGGGTATCCAGTAGAGACCTGTCCTTGGTGTAGAAATAGAGATAGTCGTCTTGAAAAGAGATGGTCAGAGGCAAGTTTTCCCTTGTCAGGACTTCTTTTAACTTCTCAACGTCCACTGGTTTGTCTAAGAGTTCTGTTTTCAAGTCAATGCCATCAATGGCAAACGGGGTCTTGACCAAGTCTGCCAAGGTTTGAAGGCCAATTTTATAGGCTGTTTCTTGATGAAGACCGCGTTTGACAGACCAGTCCAGAATCTTAAGCAAGGTTCTCAGCGTTAAGAGACTACTTCGCTCTAAATACTGAAAGGCTTGGCGTTCCTGTTGTTCACTCGACATAGCTTCTCCTTCCGTTGTGGGATAGGCTTATCTTAAACCAGTTACCTCGCCTTTTTTATCACAGAAAAGTAGTTAGTAGCACCAAGCCATTCCACACCAAATGGAGGCCTGTCGCCCCTACTAGGTCCGTCTTTTGTCGCATAGCCCCTAGACCCAAACCTAAACTCCCATAGACCACCCAGCTCCCTAAGCTATCAGGCTGGTGAGCCACGGCAAAGACTAGGCTTGTGACCAGTAAGGCTTGATAAGGCTTTGGAAAGAGTGACCAAAGGTAGCCACGGTAAACCAACTCTTCAACCAGACTAGCATTGGTTAGAAAGAGGATAAAAACCATCAAAGGGAGTTGATTTTGAACGGAGATGAGGCTGGTTTGATTGGTAGACGTCACAGGCCATAGAATCCCGACAAGAACTGACATCAGAAACATAGAGCCTAGACAAGTCACCAACCAAACAAGCCGAGACTGACCAAATTTATACCGCGAGCACTTCTTTAAGAGCCAGATTAGACTCGCCAAGTAAAGGAGCTGACAAACAAGGACTTCCGACAAGGATAGCTGGTCTCCTAAATACAGAGATACTAAAATAGTATTCACATACTGGTAGAGATAGAGACCTATGAATTTCCAGATTCTAGCGTCTAAATAGGTCTTCATAGTCCACCTCCAAGACCAGCACCATTTTTTCCACCCACTTGGTCTGGGGCATTTGGCAGGTGGATTTGTAGTGCCTGATTTTCTGATAGAGCCGATTGAACTCGCTGGGGTACTGATAACTCCCCGCAAACATCTTCCGTGTCAACTCAGCCCAACTCATCTCTTTTTCTGCCAAGAGAAGAGCAAGGTTTTCCCAAAATAATTCCGCCATAGCCCCCTCCTACACGCTTAAGAAGGTTTTAAGAGCTCGCCGCTCCTTCTCTTTCCGTTCACGAGGAAGAAAGGAGCGCAAGTCTTCTAGGGTTACATCAGGATAAACCTGGTCCTTATCGACAATCAGAGGCAAACGAAGACTTCTTGCCCGATTGTCCCAGATGATGTCAAGAAATCGGGAAAAGGGGAGATTATCCCTGCGTTTGTATATCAAACAGGTTGGGGTCAGAAAGTCAAAGCAGTCTGGAGATAGCCGCATCCATTCCAGTAGGTCTTCTTTCTTCAGTTGCTCAAAGTCCACCAGCTCATATGCAATGCCATAAGCATCTAGGGTCTCAATCAAAGACTGGTGTCGGTCTTGGTTTTTGCTTAGATAGAGTCGCATGTGATACCCTCCTGGACCTTAGTCAGGTCTTCCATGACAAAATCACCAAGGATTCTAGCCATATTGACAGGAACCCTGCCTTCACTAAAACATCTCACTGTTACTAGGCTCGTCAGAATACCGTCCTTGCCTTGATGGGTGTAATTCTGCCCATAGGCTCTAAAAGCCAAATCCCCAGTGTCTGTCAAGAAGCTGTCCACTCCGTTTTTGATGTCCCTCTCCTCCAAAAACTCAAAAACCCGATGGAGATTGGATTCGTAAAAGAGGGGGAGGTTCATCTCCTTGTGGTAGTCATCCTCAAAGGTCACAATCATTTCGCAATCATAGTTGGGCAAGGTAAGGAGCCTTTCTGTCAGTCGCTCCACCTCTGCTTGATGGATAGCCTCATCCAACTCTGAACAGGTTCTTATGGATTCTTTATGTAGTAGTTTCATGGTTCTCCTCCAATTTCTTTAATTCTCGTGCGATAGCAGCGATAACAGGAACTGAGACACTGTTTCCAGCCTGCTTATAGAGCTGACTCTTACTTGAAATCGCCTCTGCTCGGTCGAATGCCCAATCTGGCAAGCCTTGTAGGCGAAAACACTCTCTTGGTGTGAGCTTGCGAATCCTCAAACGATAAAGTTTATCTCCCACCAAAAATCCTGTCACCTCAAACCATTTGTCCTTGCGGTATTCCAGGGCTGCGATAACGACACCTTGTTGGGAACTGGTCGTTAAGGTATTGGCGATTTGTTTGTCTACCCGTCCACGTTTAGAGTTGGACTTGGGATAGGACAGGTTGACCGAATCGCCAACTGTCGCCTTGGCATAGCCTTGCTTGGTCGCCTCACGGATTTTCAAATGAGGAGCCTCTTGACGAAGCAGAACCTTGGGAACCTTGTCTCCGCCTTGCATGGTGGTTAGGGTCGGTGATAAGCCTGTCACATCATAAACCCGTCCCGATTGTGCATAGTTGGTCGGTAAGTTCCCAGCCACCAGCACCCCATGCCTATCTTGAGCCGTTAGGGTAAACATGGGGTCTTGGTTAGCTTTGAACCGTCTACCATTCTGCCGCTTATTAAGTCTGTCAGGTGATAGAACGGGTATGGCAATCTTGGCACCCTCCCCCTTGTTTACGGTTAAAGTTGGCGACAGTCCTGTCGAGAGATAGACCTCCCCACTCATCCCCTTTCCAGATGGATTAACATTACCTAGTCGGTCAAGATGAGTTGGGCTACCTTGTCCTCGGAGAGGAAATACTGGTCGGAAACCTCGCTTTCGAGAATGTCCGATAAGAAAGACCCGCTCCCTGTTTTGGGGAAGGCCGAAATCTTTACTGTTAAGCACTTGCCATTCGACATGATACCCCAGTTCATCCAGTGTGGTGAGGATTGTGGCGAACGTCCGTCCCTGGTCGTGACTGAGTAACCCCTTGACGTTCTCAAAAAATAGATAAGGTGGTTGGATTTCCTTGGCACATCGAGCAAGCTCAAAGAAGAGAGTCCCTCTAGTGTCCTCAAATCCCAGTCGTCTGCCTGCGAGAGAAAAGGCTTNAGTGTCCTCAAATCCCAGTCGTCTGCCTGCGAGAGAAAAGGCTTGGCAAGGAAAACCCCCACAGAGGACGTCCACTTGTCCTCGGAGTTGCCTGAGTTGGTCATCGGTGATAGCTGTAATGTCATGGTATTCTAATTCTCCTGTCGTGTCGTGAATGGCTTGGTAGCTTTGTCTGGCGAAACGGTCAATCTCGCAAAATCCGATGCAGGTATGACCCTGGCTTTCCATACCTAAACGAAAGCCCCCAATCCCTGCAAAACAATCAAAAAAGTTCATCTCTTGTCCTTTCAAAAAATAAAAGACCTTACTTCTCGTAAAGCCTTGGTTAGATATGATCCTCCATCTCTGGAGCATTTTTGAGCTCAATCGCTAATGCGATGAGCGACAATATCCACATGCCTAGCAAAATTTTCCACCACATGGTTCTCACCTCCTTTCCTGTTCTTGTCGACGTTCCTTATTCCACTCTGCCAGAATGCCATTAAAGACATACTCAGCTATGGTCTCTGCCGTTCTGGCAAATCTCATGTTCTCCAAAGCATACTGATACCTGTTTTCAAAATGCCTCATGACAAACTCTGCACTTGTCTTAGAAAACTTCTCACGAATCAGCTGGTCATAGACCAATTGGTAAATATAATCCTTGTCATAGGTGGTTGGCTTATCCACTTTACGAGTGAGCCCTTTTTCCTCCTCGTCCTCTGAAAGAAGTTCAGTCTCACTACTATTAGTCTCACTCTCTTCAGTCTCACTAGGGGCTGAAATTAAGACGGGGCCCGTCTGATTTTGAGACTGGCCCCGTGTTTTTTGAACACCACCCCCGTCTGAATTTAAGACAGGGGTCGGTTCATGTTCCAACTCACCAAGGTAAATCTTGTTTGCGAGCCGACCTTTTTCACTGGATGACTGTTGGACTTCCTCAATAAGGCCAAAATCTCTCAAGGATTTTTTGATGGACAGGAGTTTGGACTTAGAACACCCAAGAAGCTCCATTAAACTAGAATTGGAATAGATGAGATAGATTGAACCGTCTTCATCAATCCAACCTGAACTTAGGGACAGTTCCAAACGGTCTTTTAAGACGGCATAAGCGACTTTAACCTCAAGCTTCATGTCCTTGTATCGCTCACTCTCAAATAAGAGTTTTGGGAGCTTGTAATACCGTTCTGATGTTTGATACTGATTTGCACTAATACGTTTCATGATTGTCCTCCAATAATTTTAGTTCTAGTTGCCCCCCTGCTTTGACGTTAACCAGGCCACTTGTTTCTAATTCTTTCAACATGTCTGTTGCTTTAGATGATGTAACTCCCATAACAATCATGAGATAGCTAACAACACCTAGGCGAGTTGATTCTGCAAGTTCCACGATTTTCCTCCTTGTAAAATAAAAAAGGCAAGAACACTCTAAACTGTTCTTGCCTAAGCAATAATATTTTATAAACTGTGATGAAATCCTCCTTAATGACAGATTGTAGAACGCTCAAATCCTTGATTTATCAGCGTTTTAAGCACCTGTCATTATTATGACACAATCCCCACCTGGATAAACTAACCCAGGCCAATCAGGGTCTTTACGGTTTTGCACCAAGACCTTGGTCCCATCTGTCACCATACACATGTTGGTCAATACGACATTTTCCGTTTTTGGCATACAATCCTCCTCAATCAAACACCGTTTCCCAGTGTTCCGCTTGATAAGCCTCATAACAGAGGGCAATCTGTGCTGCTGTGGTCTTATTGACCGAAAGATTTGGCAAGTCATCTAGGGCAAAGTAGCCGCTGGCTAGAGTCTCGTTATTCGGCTCAAAAGCTCCTCCCAATACTCGGCAAAGGAAAAAGAGCTTGGTGACATGATGGGCTGAACGACTGGGTTGGTGTTTGTGCTTGTCAAGCACCGCAACCAATCGGTAGGCGACTACATCTAGCCCTGCTTCCTCTTTGGCTTCCCTGTTCGTGTTGTCCATAGGTGACTGATCCACATCGCACCAGCCCCCCTCCCGGCAAGCTCCATAACCCATCTGCTTCCTGCACCAGCAAGATTTTCCCCTCTTGGAAAATGGCTGCGCGGGTATCAAGCTTGGGGTCTGGTAGCCTGTCTCGCTGGCAAAAAGATCCCTTACCACCTTTAACGGTTGACCAGATGGCTCAACCAGCATCTCTGCTGCCATCTGACGGATTTCCTCAAACCGTTCCTTGTCAAAAGCGTTGGTTGTATAAGCCAGACCGTTTTGCGCGAGCGACTGCAAACGCGTTGCCCAGCTTAACCACTTGTCCTCACTGGCCATCACGCACCTCCCAGTCTATCATAGCTTGGGCATGGAGCTGATCGCCAACCTGTATCTCATGGCGACTGGTCAAGTTCGCCATCTCAAAACACGCTGTCACATGACCTTTAGGAGCAATTTCCTTGATAAACTTGAGTTGGATCCGTTTTGGACGATGTGCCATCAAAAAGTCATAGCCCAGTACCTCGTAGCACCAGTCCAAATACCTGCCATTGTTGACATGTCCATTCATGTCGATGTCAAAGTAACGAACAGGGAAACTCTGGCTATCTGGAGTCGTCAAACTTGGGCATTTTGCCATCTTAGGCAAGCGCTTGACCTGCTCCGACCCATAGGGTGCAATCAAGTCCTCTGGCACAGCCGATAAGCGGCGTGTCTGAAAATCAATCAAGACAAAGTAACAATCAATGCTGAGCAGCTCTGCCATTTCCCCATCAAGAATGCGAAAGCGCCGATGACAGATGAACTTATCATAGGCAACGGCCTCTGTCTCGATGGTAACGGTGTCAGCGTAGCGTGGCAGGCGGTTGATGGTCAGCTGGTAGTCGGTGACCACCCAGACCAAGCCATACTGCTCAAAAACTGCCACATCACTACGACCAATGGCTGCTGACTGACGCCCCGACACCCCCAAGCAATAGGAAATGAACTTGGACAAGACAATCTCCTGCTGGACATCGGTCATATCAAAGGGAATGGTTAGGTGTTCGCTATAAATCTGTGCCATCTAGTCCTCCTTGTCTAAAATAAAGCGTTCTGCTACGGTATCACCCAGAAAGAGCCCTTTCTGGGTCATGCGCAGACGGTCACCATCTAGTTGAACCAGTCCTTCCATCTGCAAGTCACGGACCACCTGACCGTAGATGGTTTCAAAACTAGTCTCAAACTTACGCTCGAAACGAGAAATGGAGACGCCAGTTTTTTTACGCAATCCGAGGAAAAATTCCTCCTCCATCTGCTCGGTTTTGGTTAAGACCTCCTCTGACAGTCTAGCGTTACCCTCAGCCACAGCTTTCAAATAATGCTGAATGGGACCTCGATTACGGTAACGGATACCGTCCAAATAGCCAGACGCTCCAGCCCCACAACCGAAGTACTCATCATTGTCCCAGTAGACCAGATTGTGTTTGCTCTCAAAACCAGGCTTGGCAAAATTGGCAATCTCGTAATGGTCAAAGCCTGCCTTCTTCAGTTCTGATAAAATATAATCAAACATCTCTGCTTCGGTATCCTCAGTCGGTAGATTGAGCTTGCCACGACGCATTTTGTTCATAAAGACAGTGTGGTGCTCCAGTATCAAGCTGTAAAGACTGAGGTGAGGGATGTCCAATGCCAAAGCCTTGGCCACATTTTCCTTGACATCGTCTAGGGTCTGACCAGGCAGGGCATAAATCAAATCAATGGAGATGTTGTCAAAACCAGCACCTTTCAGGGCATCAATACTTTCATAAATCTGGGCTTCATTATGGCTACGACCGATTTTTTTCAGGTGCTTGTTGTTGAAGGTCTGAACGCCCAAAGAGACCCGATTAACTGCCGAATGTTTCAGCACAGCGATTTTATCCGCATCCAAGTCACCAGGATTAGCCTCAATGGTAAATTCCTCCAGCATGGACAAGTCCAAGTGCTTGGTCAGCTCCGTCAAAACATAGTCCAGCTGCTGAGCAGTGATAGCTGTCGGTGTACCACCACCCATATAGAGGGTGCGGAGACGCTTGATGTCGTAACTCTCAAACTCACGCACAAGAACCCGCAGATAGTCGTCCACAGGCTGATTCTGGATAAACACCTTAGAAAAGTCACAGTAATAACAAATCTGAGTACAAAAAGGGATATGCACATAGGCAGACGTCGGTTTGTTCATTTTTTTATTGTACCACTTTTTTGGAAAAATCGCAGAGCTAAATTCTCAACTCACTGAAGAGCTGATAGGAAAAAGAGAAGGGACGTGAAACAAAAATCGGTAATTCTTTAGAATGCGATTGTCCCTCACCTCCCTAATTTTAGGCTTCAGGCTGAAACAGTCTATTGGACTATTTTTGACACTTGCGCCGCAAGTGTCATTTCCTGATTAAAAAGGTCTCCCTGACCTTTTTAGCCCACTTCCGCATCGCTCAAATAGTCAGAGAAGTGACTGATTAACGTTTGAAATTTGAGGCTGGAACAAAAATCCCAGCCTCATTTTTGAATTACTCCAACCCAATCTCCGCACGTACAACATCAGCGATGGTATCCACATAGTAGTTCACCAACTCATCAGTCGGCGCCTCCGCCATGACACGAAGCAGGGGCTCAGTCCCACTCGGACGCACCAAAATCCGTCCATTGCCTGCCATTTCTTCTTCCATCTTGGTGATAATGGTGGCGATAGCAGGCACTTCCATCGCCTTGTTTTTCATACTATTATCCACACGGATATTAACCAATTTCTGCGGGAAAATATCAACTTGACTGGCTAATTCGGACAAGGATTTGCCTGTTTCAGCCATGATTTTAGTCAGCTGGATGGCAGTCAACTGTCCATCACCTGTGGTGTTATAATCCATGATAATGACATGTCCAGACTGCTCACCGCCCAAGTTATAACCACCGCGACGCATTTCTTCAACCACATAACGGTCACCAACAGCGGTCACCGCTTTGTCAATGCCTTCACGTTCCAAAGCCTTATGGAAACCAAGGTTACTCATCACGGTCGTCACAATGGTGTTTTGGGCTAACTGACCCTTCTCCGCTAGGTATTTCCCGATGATAAACATAATTTTATCACCATCTACAATATCGCCGTTTTCATCAACCGCAATCAAGCGATCGCTATCACCGTCAAAGGCAAGACCAATAGCAGAGCCTGTCTCACGAACCGTTTGCTGAAGCTTTTCTGGGTGAGTTGAGCCGACACCATCATTGATGTTAAGCCCATCAGGCTGATCACCAATAACAGTGATCTCCGCATTTAAGTCAAGGAAAATCGAACGAGCCGATGAGTAGGCTGCCCCGTGGGCGGCATCCAAGGTCACCTTCATACCAGCCAAATCGGCTCCAGTAGAAACCAAGAATTTCTCGTACTTGCGCAAGCCCTCTGGATAAGCCACTAAAGTTCCGAGACCCTCAGCTGACGGTCGTGGGAGGCCATCGTTTGGAGTGTCCAAGAGTGCTTCAATTTCAAGCTCCGTTTCATCAGCCAGTTTGAAACCGTCTGACCCAAAGAACTTGATACCATTGTCTTGAGCAGGGTTATGACTGGCTGAAATCATGATACCAGCGCTAGCATTTTCCGTCTGAACCAGATAAGACACTCCCGGCGTGGCTAAGACGCCCAGCTGGTAAACCTCGATACCAACTGAAAGAAGCCCAGCCACCAAAGCAGCCTCCAACATCTCCCCTGAGATACGGGTATCACGTGCGACAAAGACCTTTGGTTGCCCTTCTTCGTGCTGACTGAGGACATAGCCACCAAAGCGACCTAGTTTGAAGGCCAGTTCTGGTGTCAATTCAACGTTTGCTTCTCCACGAACTCCATCCGTTCCAAAATATTTTACCATTTTTCTTATGCGGTAACCCGCTTCTCACTTTCTTTTTGTTTTTTGTTTCCTAACTTATGCCATATTTGTTATGGAAAGGTTTGATAACTACTTTTTGGTCACTTTCAGTTTAACGTCGATAACTTCTGGCGTTACTTTGACCCCTTCAGCAGATAAGGTTAAGGTTTTTCGCGTATCTTTCTTGATATCAGAAATATCAATCGTTACTAAAACGCGATCTGTCTCATCTAAGGCTTCCTGACTACCTGAGATAATCACCTCACTGAACCCTAATTCATAATTGATATGAGACAGACTACTATCCAGTTGCCCAGTTAGCTCAACAACCAAAGGAACTGTTTTGGTTAATTTTCGCAAATTAACTGTTAATTCCGCTTTCGCAGGGGTGATGATTGCCGGTAAAACTGAGCCTTGCTCAGAAACAGCTTGCAAGGTGACCGATTCTTTAACTTGGTCTTTTGATAGGCTTGTCTCATCAGGCAAGCTAGCAATCACACGAGCAATCTGACCAATTGTGTTTTCATCACTGGTGACTGCAACATCAGAAACATCCAGACTAGCTGACTCGTATACATACCCTGGCATCACCCGTTCCTCATTAACCACTGCTTCGACAGGGAAATTTTTTGTCACCCGTTTACCGAGCGTAACAGTCATGGTTGCTGGTCGAACTTCAGCGGTCACATCGCTGGGTAAATCCCTCACATCCAAGCTCACTTTAGTGGTGCCTTCAGTCAGTTTGGTTAAATCAGCAACAACCTTAAATTGCCGTGTATCTGGGTTGATTTCAGAATCTAATTTGACACGATTGGTCGATGCCAAATAAACTTCTGCTTCGTAGGAGTAGCCGCTGATAAAATACTCATCGCTATTGTATTTAATATCAATCGGAACATTTTCTAAAGTATGCGTGTAGGTCTCAGTTAACAGATTGATACGATTGCTGCTGCCATTATAGGCAACTATTTTTGCAGTTAAAAATAATAGCAGAGCAAAAACCAAGGAAACAACTGCCAGGCCAGAACGTTTTAGAGTAAACCAATTTCTCATTTCATCGCCCTCCCTTGATAACTGTTGTCCAGAAATTAGTGGTTTCTGGTGGTGTAACTAATTTTTCGCGGAGCACATATTCCAACTCTTCCCAGGTCATATCATGCGTAAAGACATCCTTGTAGGTGAGGGATATGCCTCCTGTTTCCTCTGATACTACGACGGTCATCGCATCTGAGACCTCAGATAGACCAATCGCTGCTCTGTGCCTGGTTCCAAATTCTTTAGCAATGTAAGAGGAATCAGACAAGGGCAGGTAGGATGATGCAGAAGCAATCTTATTTTCTCTAATAATCACAGCCCCATCATGAAGCGGTGTATTGGGAATAAAAATGTTGATCAAGATCTGACTGGAAATATCTGCATCTAAAGAAATGCCTGTTGCAATATATTCTTGCAAGGTTTGGGTGCGCTCAATCACTATCAAGCCACCAATACGTCTGGGCGCCATGTACTTGACAGCACTGATGACAGCCGTCACTAAATTTTCCTCATGGCTAACTGTCTGTTGTTTAAGCAGGGATTGAGGGGTTCTGCCAAATTTTTCAAGAAAGCTCCTAATCTCAGGAGCAAAAATGACAACACCCGCAATCACACCGTAGGTCGTCACCTGATTCATCAGATAAGTAATCGTTGTCAAATCCAACAATTCCGCGACAAATCGCAAAAGAATAAAAAGACCGACACCCTGAACCAGCGACATGATTTTTGTGCCAGCTAAAGCTCTAATAAATCGATAAATCAACCAAGTGACCAAAAAAAGGTCAACAAGGTTAATAATAATTTCCCACGGGCTGGCAAACAAACTTTCTAATAATTGTTGATCTATCAAACCATTCCCCCCGTCCATCTTCTGTTGTTTCATTATACCATAACCGAAACAAAAAAACCAGCTGGGCTGGCTTGTCATCGCGACAGAAGAATAAGAAAAGGCACTGGCAACTATACATCTGTTACAAGTGCTTTTCAAAGATTTTCAGAACATCAATTTTCGAGACATTGTTGCGTTCATCTAGCTGTCATGACTTTTTTAGATGGGCTTAAAATCTACTAAGTTGAGAACTAGCACCTTAACGCACTTCCATAATCACAGGCAAAATAGATGGGCGACGTTTGGTCTGATCGTAAAGATACTTGCTTAATTTGTCACGAACCAAGTTTTTCAACTGACTCCAGTCAAAATCTGGTTGACTTAAATAAGCCTCAACGGTCTGGTTAACGAGCTCCGCACTGTCATAGAGAATGTCTTTGTTCTTTTTCACATAAACAAAGCCACGCGTATGGAATTTTGCCTTAGAAATAATCTTTTTCTGGCGTTTGTTAATGGTCATGGCAACGATGAAAATACCTTCTTCAGAGAGGATCTGGCGATCGCGGAGGACAACACTTCCCAAATCACCCATGGCATTGCCATCAATCATCACATCACCAGAAGGAACGGAACCTTCGTGCAAGAAACCTTCTTCTCCTAAAACCATACGGTTGCCCTTTTTCATGATGTAGATATGCTCTGGCAAATGACCGATATCCATGGCTAAGTCTGCATGTGCAGACAGTTCACGGTATTCCCCTTGAACGGGAAAGAGGTATGTCGGTTTTAGCAAGTTAATCAAGAGTTGCAAATCTCGTGCATTAGCATGACCAGATACGCGCATGTGCTTAGCAATGGACTTAACAGAACCGCCTGCCTTGTAAATAAGGTTAGCCACTCTTGCCACCATAGCTTCCTTAGCAACTGACGGTGTAGTCACGATATAAACCAAATCGCCATCTTTAATATTGACATAACGGTGACGACCCTGCGCCATCTTACTCAAAGAGTTTATCGGCTCACCCATGCGACCATTTTCAAGGATAATCAGTTCATGGTCCTCATAGTTCGCCATATCTGCCACTTTGATAATCAAACGCTCATCAGCTAAAGAGAGCTTTTTCAACCGAATCCCTGTGCGAATAATGTTTTCCACATCATAGCCTGTCAAGACGACACGGCGACCGTTGCTGGCGGCAGCATCAAAGACCTGCTGGATACGAGACAAGTTGCTCGCTACAGCAGCCACAATAATTCTGCCTTCCCAATTGCTAATGACCCGATTGATTTCAGCGCCAACTTCTGATTCACTGGCAATTTGAACCTTGCTTTCAGCATTGGCAGAATCTGCCAAGAGAGCCAAAACGCCCTCACGACCAATCTCTGCCAAGCGGGCAAAATCAGTCTGGTAAAGCGGGCTTGCCGCTTGGTCAAATTTAAAGTCCCCTGTGTAGACAATATTGCCTTTAGGCGTTGACAAAACAATTCCCAGGCTCTCTGGAATAGAGTGAGTTGTCTTGAAAAAGGATACCGTACTATCGCCAAACTCAATTTCTGTCTCTGCATTGACCACATGATAATCTTCAAAGCGCTTAAAGAGATTAGCATTTTTCACAAAGAGTTTGGCCAATTCAATGGTCAATTCTGACCCAAAAACAGGCACCTTGATATGCTGGAGCACATACGGCAGGGCTCCGATAGCATCCGCATGACCGTGGGTGAGGAAAATCCCTTGGACACGCTTTTTGTTCTCAATCAAATAGTCCAGGTTAGGAATCACAACATCAACACCTAACTGCTCACTTTCAGGGTACTTAACACCTGTATCAAGGATAAAAATCGACCCACGGATTTCCACCACATAAAAATTCTTTCCGATTTCACGGACACCACCCAAGGCGATGATATTAACTGCTGTCACACTATTCTCCTTTATCATTTTGCTAAATACTTGAAGATCGAGTTTGTTTTAATCAGACCAACAAGCCTCGACCACTTCTTCAGACAAACGGTCCTTAATCAGCTGTGCTAGCATTAAGTCGATTTACTGTCGCGCAAACAAAAAGTTGCATACATGGTTAGTATACAACTTTTCACAAATTATTTCAAATCCTAAATCATCTGAGATTGCCTAGGTAATGCTTCGCGCGGTCTCTGAGCGACCTTCTCCAATAGAAAAAACATACTTGTGCCCTTGTGTCAAGCTGTGGTAGAAACCAACTCCCTCATAAAGCTGGAAAACTTCGATGTCTTCCTGCTTCTCATGATTTGGGTAAACATAATTAACATAAGGATTGCCAGCAAGTAAATCGTAAAGTCGGTCAGGACCAACTGGTCGTACCTTTCCCTCTATACGAATGACCTGAATCAAATAGTCTTCTTGGCTCATCGCCGTGACAGCCACATTTGGATTTGTCGCCACCTGCTTGAAAAACTTGGTCTCAGGGCTTGTCATAAAGAAAATGCCTTGTTCATTTGCCACACCGATGTGAAAATGTCTGGCATGTGGCATGCCTGACTCGTCCACAGTCGCAAATACAGCGACCCCCATGTCTTCTAAAATGCCTAAAATGTCTTTGACGTCCATTGATATCCACCCTTTGCAATCGTTTTCTAAATCGATTATACCATATTTCAGGTATTTTAGGAAGTATTTCACAAAAAAGTTATCCCTGTGACGTCTTATCTAACATTACGGCCAGTCCTGAAACCAGGCATCACCAGTCAACTCATTCCATTTATAATAGACAGCTTCACAAGAAAAGGTGTAAGCAACATAATACCGCCAATCAATGTCACACAGTAGCGGAGCTGTTCTGTTGGCCCTATCAAACTCAAAGCAAAGCACTTCAAACCGCTTAGAAGTAAGAGCCTCTAAGCTCGGTGAAAAATCCTCTGCACCATAGACCTCTCTGACTTGTACCAGTTCATAAGACTGCAAGACAACCTCTGCTAGTCCTGTTGTTTGGTGCCTGTGTGTCGGATTTAAAGAGTGGCTGGCTAAAATATCAATCCCCTGTTCAAAAGACAAGGTCAGTTCTCGCCCAAATTCTACGGCTGTGATAAAACAATCATGCAAGGTCAGTTGAGCTTCTTGGGTAACAAAGCGATACATGACTAATCCCCCATTTCCTCACTCAACTGCTCCCACTCCTCCATGAGTAACAGCTGCTGCTCATCTAGGCTCTCCAGCTCTTTTTGGAGGTCGGTCAGTTGGCCGATGTCGTTGGTGGTCAGCATGGCTTGGTTAATCTCTGCTTGGCGGGTTTCTAGGGTTTCTAGCTGGTTTTCAATCTCGTCGATTCGGCGGGCTAGTTTGCGGCGTTCTTTTTGGTCTGCCTTTTGGGACTGGTAATCGCTAGCGCCAGCCGATGGCGTATCAGTTGGGCTAGCTGCTGTCAGCTGGTCAGCTTGATGTCTAGCTTCCTGCTCTGCCTTTTTCTCCAGATAATAATCATAATCGCCCAGATAGAGGGTCGAGCCATCTGCTGAAATTTCAAGAACTTTGGTGGCGACACGGTTGATAAAGTAGCGGTCGTGGCTGACAAAGAGCAGGGTGCCATCAAAGTCAATCAGGGCGTTCTCCAGCACTTCCTTGCTGTCGATGTCCAAGTGGTTGGTCGGCTCATCGAGAACGAGGAAATTGTTGTTTTCCATGGATAGCTTGGCAAGGAGTAAGCGCGCTTTTTCACCGCCAGACAGCATAGCAACAGACTTTTTGACATCATCACCAGAGAAGAGAAAGGCCCCCAGACGGTTGCGGATGTCCACTTCTGGCGTACTCGGAAAGGCACTCCAGAGCTCCTCCAGCACGGTATTGGTACGGGTCAGGGCGGACTGGGTCTGGTCGTAGTAGCCGGTCTCAACATTGGCACCGTAAACTGCCTCACCCGCAATGAGGGGGAGTTGCCCGACCATCGACTTGATAAGGGTGGTCTTGCCGATACCGTTTGGTCCGACGATGGCGATCGCATCGTATTTTCGGACGTCTAGGGAAATGGGCTGCGCCAGCACCTGATGGTCATAGCCGATAGCGATGGCATCAGCCGTCAAGACGATGTTGCCAGAAGACTTGGCTGACTCGAAGGTCATATTGGCAGATTTTTGCCCAACTTGGGGCTTGTCCAAGCGTTCCATCTTTTCCAGTTGCTTGCGTCTGGACTGGGCTCGCTTGGTGGTCGAGGCACGGACGATGTTGCGGTTGATAAAGTCTTCCAGTTTGGCAATTTCCTTGGCCTGTTTCTCGTAGTTTTTGGCCTCGGTCTCTAGTTTTTGAGCCTTGAGTGCCATAAACTGGGAATAATTACCCACGTAGCGATCGAGGCTTTTGGGGGTCAAATCCAACGTGATAGTGGCAACCTTGTCCAAGAAATAGCGGTCGTGACTGACAATGATAAGTGCACCTTGATAGTTCTTGAGGTAATTTTCCAGCCAAGCGATGGTCTCGATGTCTAAGTGGTTGGTCGGCTCATCCAAGACCAGCAAATCTGGCTTTTCAAGGAGCATCTTCGCTAGCGCCAAGCGGGTATTCTGTCCGCCTGATAGTTCAGCGATGGGCATGTCCCACATGGACTGGTCAAACTTAAAGCCATTGAGAATGCTTTTGATGTCCGCTTCGTAGGTAAAGCCACCACGACTGCGGAAGTCCTCCGACAGCTGGTCATAGTCTGCCATCAAGCGGTCAAAGGCAGCGCCTGTCAGCTCTGCCATTTGCCCCTCCATAACTCGCAAACGGCTCTCAATCTGCCGCAGGTCGTCAAACACCGCCACCATCTCGGCATAGATGGTCTTGTCCGACGAAAAGCGACTATCTTGTGCCAGATAAGACAGGGAAAGATCGCGTTTGGTGCTGATGGTGCCTGAGGTCGGCGTTTCCTCGCCAACCAGCATCTTGAGAAGGGTCGACTTGCCCGCTCCATTACGCCCGACCAGGGCAATGCGGTCACGCTCATCAACCTGCAAGGAAATATTTTCAAAAAGAGGACTGCCTGCAAAAGCACGTTCGAGTTTGGTAGCTTGTAAAATAATCATAGGTTTATTGTAGCATAAAAGAGCAGGTTTTTCATTGGTCGATTGTTACTTCTGTTGGCACGTCATCATAACCAACAAGTTTCTGCTCATATAGCATCCTGGCTTTCGCTTTCCTCGATATCAAAAAAGAGGACCTCATCGTTTGTCCTCTTATATTAATCGCTTTTAGGCTAGGGCAAAATGCCCTGTCTCTCTAATCTTATTAAATATCTATACAAAGCCTAGTAATTTCATAGTTTTTTCAAGCTTTGGGTTATTCTGCTAGTTCTGTGTCATCCTTCTATCAGTGGGAATAGATGATCAGCCGATTACTCTGTCATGTCAGGCAAGTCGGTCATCAAGACTTTGAGTTTGAGAACGCGACCGTTTTTAACCTTGTCGTTGATAAGGGTAAGCTGCTTATCCTTGCTGGTTACTTGATAAGCTTCCTTTTCCTCCTGAGTTGGGATACTACCGATACCCGCTAGATAAAAGCCTGCCATGGTATCAACATCATCACTCTCCAGCTCGGTCTCAAAGTGGTCGTTGAACTCGTTGATGGTCATTGTCCCTTCAACGATATAAGTATTTTCTGCAATCTCACGCACAGACTCCGCAGCTCGGTCAGTTTCATCATCAATCTCGCCGACAATCTCCTCAAGCAAGTCCTCAAGGGTAACAAGACCTGCCACTCCGCCGTACTCATCCAGCAAAATCGCCATCTGGCGTTGGCTGCTCCGCAATTCTCCAATCAAATCATCGACAAAGACCGTATCAGGGACAAAAAGAACATCCTGCATAATTCGACGAATATTGACCTGATCAAAACCCTCGTGAAAGGCAGCGTGTAGCAATTTTTTGATGTGGATCAGACCGATAACCTTGTCCTTGTCACCATCATAGACCGGGATACGGGAAAAATTTTCCTTGAGGATAGCACTGATAATAGCAGAGCTATCATCGTTAATATCCACCATGAAAGCATCCGTCCTAGGCACCATGACCTCTCTGGCCATCATCTCATCGAGCGAGAATACCCCTTGAAGCATCTCGATTTCTTCCGCATCAAGTGAGGTCTCATTCTTGGTCAGAATGTACTCAATCTCGTCTCTAGTCATCTGATCATCCGCATCATCAAAAGCCATAGGTGTCAGGCGACTGAGTAGGTTGGTTGATGCAGAAAGCAACCAAACAAAGGGGCTAGCCAACTTTTCCAACAACAAAATCACTGGTACTGAGTAGATGGCTAGATTTTCCTTGAGATTCATGGCAATCCGCTTGGGATAGAGTTCCCCTAAAACGATGGAGATATAGGTCAAAAATGCTAGAGACAAGAGACTACCCGCCGTTTTTGCAGTAGCCGTATTGCCAAACCATGTCGCAATCTCAGCCCCCAGCGTGTCAGCCAGCTTAGCCCCTGACAGGAGGGTGATGAGGGTGATGCCCACCTGGATGGTCGAGAGAAAATTGTTAGGGTTCTCAAGCACGTTAACCAAGCGGATGTACTTCTTGTCGCCTTCTTCTGCTTTTTGCTCGACACGAGAACGATTGAGCGATACTAAGGCCATTTCCGTCGCAGAGAAAAAAGCATTAAAGAGGGTCAAGATAAGTAGTAAGATGAATTGTAACACGATGGTCTGACTGCCAGGGTCTTCCATGATGGTCTCCTTTTTTTACATTAGTCTATCCATTATAGCATATTTTTGGAAAAAACAAGCAGCTTTTAACTTTATTTTCTAGGCTTAAAGGGGAGGATAGCATCAAGAACCTGCTGGGAAATTTCATCATCAGTCAACCAGCGGTTTTCTTTTTCGTGATAACCGAGGCAAATAATTTGTAAATCAGAGCGCTTCAACAACGCATCAGGGAGATTGCTGCTGCTCTTGCCTTGGACAAGATACCAGCCATTTCTAAAGGTTGGGAAATGTTCCAAGAAACGCTCAAGATGAGGATAATAGGGGCTGTGCAACCAGACTAAGAGACACGAAATGGTCACCCCTTTTTCTTGTAGAAAATTGCTTAGATTTTCAAAAGAGGCAGCCTTTGAAAAATCAAAAGGGAAAAAGACTGCGTGAGGGTAGACCTCAAATAAGTCATCATAACGGCTCTTGTCTCGGCTGCACAACAAAACAGCTGGTCGTAACATCCCAGAACCTCCGATAACAACGACGACCTCTTTAGTTAACATGGTTGAGCACTTCCAAAAACTGGTTTAATTCCCTTACCAACTGTTCTGGTTGGTCTTTGTTGACCTCGTGACCTGCTTCAGCTATCACCGCCATCTCTGCTTTTGGCATCAAGTTCTTCAGTTGCTTGGCTGTTCTAAGGTTAATCTTATCGCACTCCCCACAGAGCAAGAGGACAGGCAAGGTCCTTGTTTGTAGAAAACCTGTCATATCCAGCTGAGCCAAGTCTCGATAAAAAGCCAGCAAATTTTCCTTGTCCAATCCTTGTTTTGCCAAGAGAGATGGAGCCAAGAGTTTGAGCAAGGCAACCTGCACCTTATAAGCCCAGTTTTTGGTAAATTGGTACTGACCCGCAATGCTGACAACTGCTCGGAGCTGCGGCGCTGGGTCTTACAATAAGGACAGTGCTAACATGCCGCCCAAAGACAGCCCAATCACAACAACGTCTTCCTCGCTCTCACGCACCGCCTGCCTGACTTGCTCTTGCAAGCTGGAAAAATCAGGTAATTTTCCATGACGAAATAAGTTTAGGCTGACACAGTGATAACCCTTTAACCCTGTAATCACCTGCTCCCAAGCTTGGCTATCTTGCCCCACGCCGTGTAGAAAAATCAGTTTCATCACTCAATCCCCTCTCTTAATCCTTACTTGAGAGATAAATCACTTCTGTCTGGTTGACAAAGCCCAGTTGCTCATAAAGTTTTTTAGCACCCTCATTGTCCTTATCCACAGCGATTTGTAGTTCGGTATCACCTGCACGGTAACGGTCGTTGATGATGGTCTTGACCAGCTGACTACCAACGCCCTGACCGCGATAGGCAAGATCAACAGCAAGACCGTAAAGGTAAGTCAGGCTAGAGCTGATGTCCACCGTACAAGTGCCAATCACTTGATCAGCTAGGCGGGCAACATAAAGAAGACTGTCCTTATCTGCCAGGGCTTCTGACACATAGGTCAGACTGAGCTCTAGCGGCGTCTCAAACACGCGCGCTTTCAGCTCAGCAATGTCCTGCATCTCCTCTGGTCTAGCCAGCGAAAGAGACACATCAAGGGGCAGCTCTGCCATGTCCACAGGCAAGCACGCCCGTCCCAAAAAGTACTCACTATCGTCATCAATGACCAGTCCCCAAGCGGACAGGAGACCTGGATTTGCCTCAATAAAGGCACGCTCCGCAATAAAGGAAACCTCTGTCACGCCATAGGAAGCTGTTTCCGTTAAAAACTTCTGATAGAGTTGCCGAGCAATACCTTTCCTGCGGTGCTCTGGCGCAACAAAGAGAGATAAATCCACTTCAGGCGTATCGGCATAAACCGTCAACAAGCCAATTAAGTCATCCCCCTCGTAAGCCAAGAAAAAGGCCGGCATATCAGGGTTAAAATTAAGCTGATTGGATAAGTAGGGCTCTTTATAGGTCTTATCATGAGCCATGCAGTGGGTTAAAAAAGCTTTTACCCGTTTGCCTTGTTCAATAGATAAGCAATTCGTACTGATAATATCCATAGAAGTACCTCCATGAGGTCTATTATACCAAAAAAACCAGCCAAGAGGCTGGTCATCATCTCTGATTAAGCTGGAGCAACAACAGGTAGTGTTTCTCCGATTTCCGCTAATCTTGCTGCCCATTCTTCATGGGTCAATCCATGCTCTTCCACGTAGCGGTTGCGGGCATGAGCACGGCATTCTGCTGAACAGCCACGAACATATTTGTGTTCGTTCTCTTCAGACGTCAACATGTGACGGTTACAGAATGGGTTGGCACAATTAACATAACGTTCACATGGTGTGCCGTCAAACCAGTCCTTTCCAATGATTTTTGGATCAACATGGTTAATGTCTACGGCAATGCGCTCGTCAAAGACATACATCTTGCCATCCCACAGCTCGCCCTGAACCTCAGGATCCTTACCGTAAGTGGCGATACCACCGTGGAGCTGACCAACATCCTTGTAGCCCTCACGCACCATCCAGCCTGAGAATTTCTCACAGCGGACACCACCGGTACAGTAGACCACGACACGCTTGTCCATGAATTTTTCCTTGTTGTCCCGCACCCACTGTGGCAATTCGCGGAAGTTGCGGATATCTGGGCGAATGGCGCCACGGAAGTGACCGAGGTCGTACTCGTAGTCATTACGGGTATCCAAGACAACGGTATTTTCATCCAAAAGAGCTTCTTTGAACTCTTTCGGTGTCAGGTAGGCCCCTGTGGTTTCCAATGGGTTGATATCCGCATCGAAATCATTGTCCTCCAGCCCCAAGTGAACAATTTCCTTGCGGTAGCGAACAAACATCTTCTTAAAGGCTTGCTCCTCTTCGAGGTCAATCTTAAACCAGAGGTCAGCAAAGCGCTCATCGCTGTGCACCCAGTCCATGTATTTCTGAGTGGTTTCAAAATCTCCAGAAACGGTACCGTTGATGCCCTCTTCAGAAATCAAAATCCGCCCCTTGAGACCGATTGATTTACAAAAGTCCAAATGAGTCTGCACGTATTCTTTGGCATTCTCGATATGGACGTACTTATAGTAGAGTAATACTCTAATGTCCTTTGACATATGCTTCTCCTTATCTTTGCATGAGATAATTATGAATGCTTGTGCAATCACCTTGATTATAACAAAACCACGACTATTCTTCAAGAATACTGCTCAACTAGTGCTTGATGGTACTCTCTTTTTTTAGTACAATAAAGGCAATCTAATAAGAAAATGAGGTTAAATGAGATGATTATTGGTGTACCAAAAGAAATCAAAAGCAATGAAAATCGTGTCGGTTTAACACCTGCTGGTGTCTTAGCTCTAAAACAGGCTGGTCACACTATCTGGGTTGAAACTGAAGCTGGAGCTGGTTCAGGGTTTTCTGACAATGATTATGCCCAGCAAGGGGCTATCATCAAAGAACACGCTGCAGAGGTGTGGGCAGCCCAGCTGGTTATCAAGGTCAAAGAGCCCTTAGAAAATGAATATCAATTCTTCCGCTCTGATTTATTGCTGTTTACCTACCTTCACCTCGCTCCTGCTCCTGGCTTAACTAAGGCTTTGCTAGATAGCGGCGTGACCGCCATCGCTTATGAGACCGTTGTCAAGGATGGTACTCTGCCCCTGCTTAACCCCATGAGTGAGGTCGCTGGACGATTAGCAGTGCAGATGGGGGCTTATTTCCAAACCAAACTCCAAGGTGGTGCAGGTATTCTCTTGGGAGGTGTTCCGGGAGTTAAAAAAGGAAAGGTTGTGATCATCGGTGGTGGTGTCGTTGGGACCAATGCTGCGCAGATGGCGCTAGGCTTGGGCGCTGATGTGACGATCTTAGATGTCTCTGCTAAGCGACTAGCAGAATTGGATGTTTTGTTTGACAAACGTATCCAAACCTTAATGTCTAATCCTCTTAACATCGCTGATAGTGTCAAGGAAGCCGACTTACTTATCGGAGCTGTGCTGATTCCAGGTGCACGGGCGCCTAAACTGGTAACTCGAGAGATGATTAGTTCGATGAAGGCAGGTTCTGTCGTTATTGACGTGGCTGTTGACCAAGGTGGCATTATTGAAACCGCGGATACCATTACCACCCATGACAAACCAACTTACGAGGTTGACGGGGTGATTCATTATGCTGTTGCTAACATGCCTGGTGCTGTGCCACGCACATCGACACTCGCCCTCACAAATGTGACCCTGCCTTATGCAATGGAGTTATCCAATAAAGGTTTTGAACAAGCCGTTCGTGACAACTACAGTCTTCTCACAGGTTTAAACATCTATAAAGGGCAAGTCACCAACCAAGCTGTTGCGACGTCCCTAGGTCTCCCTTATGTGCCTTTTGAATAATAAAAAAGTAAACACGATTTCTCTTTGGAATCGTGTTTTTCTAATGATATTGCGGGATGAAATGTGCCTTCATCCCATCAGATAAGAAACAGCGGTAATCACTAGTTAACATCAGCCCTTCTATGCTGTCTGTCTGCTTGATAAGATGGAGCGCTTGCGGTATGGGAAGACCAAAGAACTGACTACTGTAGGTTTCAGCTCTTAGGGCGGAATCGCTCAAGATAGTCAGACTGACCATCTCGGTCTCCATGGGATAGCCGGTCTGCCTATCCAAAATATGGTGATAAGCTCTGCCATTAGCCTCAAAAAAGCGTTCATAAATTCCTGAGGTGACGAGGGCTTGGTTACCTATCGTAACTCGCCCCATAGCTTGACCACGAGGCGCAAAAGGCAGTTGCACCCCAACCTGCCATTTGCCGGTCGCTGAAAACGGCTGACCGTGGGTGATGACATTACCCCCAAGGTCGATTAAGACGCTGGTAGCGCCAGCTGACAGCAGATGTTCCAGCAGACGGTCAGCAATGTAGCCCTTGGCAAGTGCACCCAAATCTAAAGCCATGCCAGAGCGAGCTAAAAAAATGCTCTGCTGACGAGAGTTCAGCAAAATATCTTTTGGCTGGCAGAGGTCAAGTAGCTGGTCAATGGCAGCTTGACTGGGCTTGGTTGCTCCTACAAATCCAATCTGCCAAGCCTGAACCAAGGGGCGAAGGGCGATGTTGAGCTGGCTATGAAGTGCTAAACTGTGCTTTTTACCGTAGCTGACGAGTTCAAACAATTCTGCTGAAGCAGTGAAGGGAGATTTTCCTGCTGACTGATTGAGTTGATTGAGTTCAGAAGCTGGCAAATGGGCGGAAAAAATCATCTCATAGGACTTGAGCAGTTCTCCTGTTTGATCAAGTAGGCTTCCCGCTTCAGGAGCCTCAATAGCAATGTGGCAGATGGTCCCCAGCTGCCTGAAACGGCGCTCTTCTCTCACTAGCGACGTTTCATCTGACCATGAGGGTAATAACTCCCTTCTGGCATATCGTTGATAAAGATGTGAATGGCTTCTTTGGGGACTTTGGCGATGCGAGACACAACTTCACAGACTTCTTGAGCCAGCTGATCTTTTTGCTCTTGACTACGTCCCTCAAAGAGGTCAATGGTGATAAATGGCATATTCTACTCCTCCTTATATCAGTTCTATTGTATCATACTGGCGTGAAAATGGTATAATGAGATTACATCAGTCATTAGTTAACCCAAAAAGGAGAATAGCCATGAATCAGATCAAATGCCCCCACTGTGGGACGAGTTTTACAGTCAACGAAACTGAGTATAGTCAGTTACTAGCTCAGGTGCGGGGAGTAGAGTTTGACAAGGAACTTCATGACCGCCTCACTCGCGAGACCCAACTGCTCAAGGAGCAGTCCAAAAATGCGCTCCAGTCCCAACTGGCGGAAAAAGACCGAGAACTAACAGCGCTGGCTCACCAGCTTGACACGCTCAAGGCAGAGCAAGAACTAGCCCTCAGATCTGCCATGTCCAAAAAAGACCAAGAACTGGCCCAGGTGCGCAGTCAACTGGAGCAGCGTGCCCATGAAGAGATGCTGGCAGCCAAACAGTCACTCGCCGACAAGGAGCAAGAATTAGCGCGTGTGACGGCGCAGTTGGCAGCCAGTCAAGAGGCTCAGCAGGCGCAATTAGCTCAAGTGCAGGCCGAACAGGACAAGCAGGCGGTGCTCAAAGACAGGGCACAGCAGGAAGCCATTGCTCGCTTAGAAAAGGAGCGTGATGAGGCGCGGACAGCCTTGCTCTTGCAGGAACAACGGCAAGAGTTGGCGCTGGCGACCACCCGTCAAGAGTATGACCTCCAGCTCAAGGCAGCCAACGAGCAGGTCGAGTTTTACAAGAATTTTAAGGCACAACAGTCCACTAAGGCCATCGGAGAGAGCTTAGAGCTCTACGCTGAGACAGAATTCAACAAGGTGCGTGCCTATGCCTTTCCCAAGGCCTCCTTTGGTAAGGATAATCTAATCTCCGAGTCAGGTTCGAAGGGCGACTACATCTTTCGAGAAACAGACGACAATGGGCTTGAAATCCTCTCCATCATGTTTGAGATGAAAAACGAGGCCGACACAACCGCTAGAAAACATAAGAACGAAGACTTTCTCAAAGAATTGGACAAGGACCGACGAGAGAAAAACTGCGAATACGCCGTTCTGGTCTCCATGCTGGAGGCAGACAGCGATTACTACAACACGGGTATTGTTGATGTCAGCCATCACTACCCTAAGATGTACGTCATTCGCCCACAGTTCTTCATCCAGTTGATTGGTCTTTTGAGAAATGCTGCGCTAAACAGCTTGAGTTACAAGCAAGAGTTGGAATTGGTCAGAAGTCAGAACATCGACATCACTACCTTTGAAGCCGATTTGGAAACCTTCAAAACGGCCTTTGCCAAAAATTATACCTCAGCCAGCACCAATTTCAAGAAAGCCATCGATGAAATCGACAAGGCCATCAAGCGCATGGAAGAGGTCAAACGCTTCTTGACCACCAGCGACAACCAGCTGCGCCTGGCTAACAACAAACTTGAAGATGTCTCCGTCAAAAAACTAACTCGGAAAAACCCGACCATGAAGGCTAAGTTTGAAGCGCTCAAGAAAGAGTAACGACAATGATGACAAATCTCCCATATCAGACTACTGTTGACCAACATACTTTATATTTTTTAAAGCTAGCTTACTTTAAAGATTTATCTGATTCACTCAAATCAGCCAGTAGACTAGCCTACTTAGATTTTAATCGTACACTCAACTTAAAAGAAGTCCCAAATGAAGTAAGATTGCAGCTGAGACGGGAGGTGTTGGGAATTTTTCGCGAAGAATTACCTCAGCTAACACCTTCAATCATCAGTCACCAAGACCAGTATGACTGCTGGCATTACCGCATTTGTTGCCGAATCAAACAGCTATACGCCTCCTTTAACATTCGATTTACATTTGGTCAAGCTCAGAAATGGGTCAATATGACCCTAAAATACCTCTATATGTTGGAACCAGAGATACTTGAAGACATTTTCCCATTGCTTCATGTGCCGATAGATAACTATATCTTGAAACTAGCAGACGACTATCTTCAGATAAGCCTCCCTACGGATTTGGCTTGGAGCAAATGGGATGATTATAATGAGCTGTATCTCCCTTACCAAAATGCTATTCGTAAAAAAGTTGGTGACTTACCACCATTAAGATGGGAATTCGAGTATTGGTCAAAAGCTATCGAACAAGCTAGAACCGCAAACAACAACAGAACAATATAGAAAGGCTCTCTCATGACCAACACCATTGACCTCAACCAGCCTGTCGCCGAGTTGCTAGCCAGTCACCCTGAGCTTAGGGATATTTTGGTTGACTTAGGCTTTAAGCCCCTTGCCAATCCTGCCATGCTTAACACACTCGGTAAAATCACCAGCCTCAAGCAAGGCTCTCGCCTGACTGGGATTTCCCTAGAGACCATCGCACGCACCCTGACCAGCCATGGTTACGAGGTGATTGGAGGAGACAAATGAGCGACCAACGGATAAAAATTTTGAGAGACATTTTGCTGGAACTCCATCAGGGGGCTAGCCCTGAGAGTGTCCAGGAACGCTTTAACCAGCACTTTACAGGTGTGTCTGCCTTGGAGATTTCCCTCATGGAACATGAACTCATGACCTCAGATGCAGGCATCACTTTTGAGGACATCATGAGCCTTTGTAACGTCCACGCCAACCTCTTTAAGGGCGCTATCACCGCCGTAGAGGTCGCAGATGCTGATCAGGAGGGACATCCTGTCTATGTCTTCAAGCAGGAAAATTTAGCCCTGCGCGCAGCACTCTTACGCGTTAGGCGGATTTTGACCTCTTATGCAGAGACAGAGGACACGGACTTGCAGACTGATTTGCTCAAGGGGCTCCGTCACCAGCTGAACCTGCTAGGGCAGTTTGAGCGTCATTACGACCGCAAAGAGAACCTTTTCTTCCCCATAATGGAACGCTACGGTCACGATGCCCCTCCTCAGGTCATGTGGGGTGTAGACGACCAAATTAGGGAACTGTTTGCTCAGGTCATGACGACCAGCCAGTCCTTACCTGATGGTGATGTAACAACTGTCCTCACTACTTTTGAGGCGTTCGCCAAGGAGTTCGAGGAGATGATTTTCAAGGAAGAGGCTATCCTGATCATGATTTTGCTGGAAACCTTCACCCAGGACGACTGGCTGACCATCGCAGTGGAGAGCGAGACCTATGGCTACGCCATCATCAAACCGACCGCCAAATGGGTTCCATATCGGGAGGTCTTTGGGGAAATGGCTAGCGCAGACCAACCACAACCAGCTGTTCAGCTGACACAAGCTGAGGGGCAGGAGACCGTCATCGATACCCCACAGGGACAGTTCACCATCACCTTTACCCCAAAATCAAACACGACCAGCTCTGCTATTGACCGCAACCAGCAACAACCTTTCGGCAAGGGCTACCTGTCGGTCGAAGAAGCCAATCTCATCCTCAACCACCTGCCACTGGAATTAACCTTTGTCAATAAAGACGATATCTTTCAATATTTCAACGATAGTGGGCCAGCTGATGACATGGTCTTTAAGCGCACCAAGAGCCAGATAGGTCGTCATGTTGACCTCTGCCACCCACCAAAAATCCTAGAGCGGGTGCGAGCCATTTTTGACCTGCTCAGAAGTGGGCGCAAGGACCAAGTCGACATGTGGTTTAAGTCCGACAAGACGGGCAAGTTCATCTATGTAGTCTACAAGGCCGTCCGTGATGATAACGGTGCATTTCAAGGTGTGCTCGAATACGTTCAGGACATCCAACCCTTCTTTGAGTTGGAAAGTGAGATGAAACGAGATTTGGATTGAGTTATAGCTAAAAACTATAACCAATTCTAAAAAATAAGTATTTGTCAGCAACATCAAAATAGGTTACAATCAAGGTACCATAGGACTGGCGGTGCTAACAGGACGCCGCCTATCCTGCTAGAAAAGGAGACCTTATGACAAGTTTACGAGACGCCTATACCGCTTTGACATCAGCCAAGTTGGTCAACCTGACCCACAAGATAAATGAAACCAGCCCTCACTTCCCTGCCTTGCCTGCTCTGGAGAAAAAGGATATTTTCACCCTCAAGGATGGTTTCTATGTTCAGCAGTTTACAGTTGTTGGTCAGTATGGTACCCACATTGACCCGCCGATTCACTTTGTTGAAGGCGGCAAGTACCTCGACGAGATTCCTTTAGAGGACCTCTTCTTGCCACTCTATGTCATTGACAAGTCCGCTGCAGTCGCTGAGAATCCAGACTACCAACTCAGCAAGGCTGACATTCTCGCTTTTGAAGCAGAGCACGGTGTGATTGAGCCAGGTGCCTTTGTAGCCTTTCGCTCAGATTGGCATAAACGCTGGCCAGACACCGCAGCCTTTCGCAACCTAGATGAGAACGATGTCCAACATACCCCAGGTTGGGGACACGATGCCCTTGAATACCTGATTCACGACCGTCAGGTCAAGGCCGTCGGGCACGAGACACTGGATACCGATAGCGGTGCTTCTGTTCCTGAAAATGGCGGTGCCTTGGTTGAGGAATACTACTTGCTTGAACAAGGGATTTATCAGGTCGAGGTGCTGGCTAACCTTGATCAGGTTCCAGCAACGGGCAGTTTTATCGCCATCGCCTACCCTAATTGGGAAGGCGCCACAGGCTCACCTGTCCGCGCAGTTGCCTACGTCCCACAAGACTAATCTGTTGCTATCCGATGATGTTGTCATCGGATTTTTTAGGCGCAAAAAAGCAGAGCAGCCCCTGTGATGCATAACCATCACGATGTCTGTCTCTGCTCTGTTATGAGGTCGGTTTTCTTTACTGGCGCCGAATGACACGCCACTTTCTAAGCGATAAACTCTCTGATTTGAGCCTCAATAGCTGCAATCTTAGCTTCAGCATCTGCAAGATTGTCACCAACTGTGGCGATGTAGAACTTGATTTTTGGTTCTGTGCCTGATGGACGAACGGCAAACCAAGAATCATCTGCCAAGGTGTACTTGAGCACGTCAGACGGTGGCGTGGTCAGGGCAGTCACTTGACCATCAGCAGTTGTCGCAGTCTGTTTGGCAAAATCTTCAAAGCGAACGATAGCTGTACTGTTGAACTCGGTCGGCGCATTCTCGCGGAATTTTGCCATAATAGCCTTGATTTGAGCAGCGCCATCAATACCTGCCAAATCAACTGAAATGGTTTTTTCAGCAAAATAGCCGTATTCTTTGTAGATCTCATCCAGACCATCTGCTAAGGTCAGACCGCGTGAACGGTAGTAAGCTGCAATTTCAGCGATGATGAGAACAGCTTGAATAGCATCCTTATCACGAACGAAGGGCTTAATCAGATAGCCAAAGCTCTCTTCAAAACCAAACATGTAAGTGTGGTTGTTAGTGTCCTCGAACTCTTGGATTTTTTCAGCGATGAACTTGAAGCCAGTTAAAACGTTAAACATGGTCGCCCCATAGCTTTCCGCAATCTTAGTGACCAGCTCAGTTGACACGATGGACTTGGCCAACGCAGCATTGGCTGGCAACGTACCAGCTTGCTTATGGGCTTCTAGGATATATTTGGCAATCAAGGCACCAATCTGGTTACCAGACAAGTTGAGGTAGCTGCCGTCAGCTTGACGGATTTCAACACCGAGACGGTCTGCGTCTGGGTCAGTCGCCAACAACACATCGGCCTGATGCTGGTGCCCCAGTTCTTCTGCCAGAGCAAAAGCTGCCTGGCTTTCAGGGTTTGGTGACTTAACGGTTGAAAAATCTGGGTCTGGCTGGGCTTGTGCGTCAACGATGATGACTTTTTCAAATCCAGCCTGTGCTAGGGCACGACGCGCCAGCATTTCCCCTGTCCCATGCAGAGGAGTGTAGACGATGGTCATATCGCGACCATGCTGATCAATCAGATCTTGGTTGATGGTGACCGATTTGATCTCTTTGAGGTAGTCCGCATCAGTTGCTTCGCCGAGAATCTCGATGAGACCGTCAGCCTTGGCCGCGTCAAAGTCAGCTACTGCGACAGCAAATGGGTTGTCAATGGCACGAATATACTGGGTCAGGGCATCAGCATCGGCTGGCGGCATCTGTCCACCGTCCTCACCGTAAACCTTATAGCCATTGAACTCTTTAGGGTTGTGGCTAGCGGTAATCATGATACCAGCGATAGCCTGATGGTGGCGTACTGCAAAAGATAGCTCAGGCGTTGGGCGCAAGCTTTCAAAAAGGTAGCTCTTGATACCGTGAGCAGCCAGTACTTGGGCAGATTCTGCGGTAAATTCTGGGGAGAAATGACGTGAGTCGTAGGCGATGGCAACGCCACGTTGCTTAGCCGCCTCACCCTTGCTCTCAATCAATTTAGCCAGCCCTTCTGTGGCTTGACGAACCACGAAGATATTGATGCGGTTAGTTCCTGCACCGATATAGCCCCGCATACCAGCCGTACCAAATTCTAAGTTAGTGTAAAAGGCGTCTTCTTTAGTTTTTTCGTCCATACCCAGCAGTTCCTCGCGGAGGTAGTCAGGCAAATCGGAAACGTTCAACCAGTTTTGATAAGTCTCTTGATAGGACATCAGCGGTCTCCTTTTCAGTCTTTATTAATCGCTTTCAGTATACCACAATTCTCCAGAAAAGAAAATAAATTTTTGAAAAGTACCACTAGAAATATGTCCCTATCCAAACGTTCTTGACTGGGTTCAAAAGAGGAGACTTACCTGTGATGTTGTTGGCGTTTACCTGTTGAAATTCCTTGATTTTCAGCCCTTCTGTCGTGTATAATAGTAGAATTGACAAGGAGAATCTTATGACGACATCACAGATTGATTTAACCAAGGGCAAGATTTTACCGACCATTTTACGGTTTGCTTGGCCTATTATGATTTCCAATATTTTTCAACAACTTTACAATACAGCCGATACCATGATCGTCGGTAACTACCTTGGGGAGCAGGCTTTGGCTGCAGTTGGAGCGACATCAGCTATTTTTGAGCTGATTATCGGCTTTGCGCTCGGTGTCGGTAACGGTATGGGCATTGTCATTGCTCGTCATTATGGCGCAAAAAACGAAGAAAAGCTTAAGCGGTCGGTAGTTGCGACAGCCATCATTGGACTGGGCTTGAGTGGTCTAGTGATGCTGGGGGGCAATCTAGGCTTGCGACCACTGCTTCATCTACTTGGGACCCCCGCCGATATTTTGGAGCAGTCTTACAGCTACATCTACCTGATCATGATGGGGGTTGGAGTGACCTTTGCTTACAACCTTGGCGCCGGGCTCTTTCCGGGCTATCGGAGACAGCTTAGTTGCCCTTTACTTTTTGATTTTCTCGGCTTGCCTCAACATTGCTCTGGACTTGTTTTTCATTACCCAGTTGCACCTAGGGGTGCAATCCGCAGGGCTTGCAACTATTTTATCTCAGGGGCTATCAGCTGTTCTCTGTTTTCGTTACATCGCTAGACGCGTCCCTGTCCTTGTTCCCAAACAGCGTCATCTGGTTTGGGATAAGGGGCTCTACCAAGATCTTCTGGGACAGGGGCTGTCGATGGGACTCATGTTTTCGATTGTGTCTATTGGCACGGTTATCCTCCAAACGGCCATCAATGGCTTTGGGGTCTTGATTATCGCCGCCCAAACGACAGCTCGTCGCATCATGGCCTTCTCTCTCCAACCTTTGACAGCTACTGCAGCTAGCATGACCACATTTGTTTCCCAAAACGTGGGCGCTAAGCAGTTTGACCGTATTTACCAAGGGGTCAAAAAAGTCAGCTTAATCGCTCTGGTCTGGGGGATTATAGTGACAATCTTACTGCATATTTTTAGCCCTGCCTTAATCCGCTGGATTTCAGGATCTGATGAGCCTGAACTAATCGCCAACGCTACCCTTTATCTCAAGCTAGGCACACCTTTTTATCCCATTCTCGGTTGCCTTTTTATCCTACGAAATACCCTGCAAGGGTTGGGCAGAAAGGTAACACCTCTGGTCTCCAGCCTGATTGAGCTAGTGGGCAAGGTCGTTTTCGTCATTGCCATCATCCCACAGGTCGGTTATGTCGGGGTCATGCTTTGCGAACCTCTGATTTGGGTTCCCATGACTGCTCAGCTATTTGTCGCCTTCAGGCGACATCCCCTTATCCAAGAAGGCAAGCGTCAAGCACGCCTGGCCTCTGTCTAATATGGTAAAATAAAAGAAAAAAGGAGTTTCTTATGAAAAAACAAGTCAATCTCTGGCTCTTGCTGGCTCTGATGGTACTGACAACGGTTCTGGCTCTGGTCAACCGTCAGGAGGTGGTGGTCAACTACCTCTTTGGGCGTTTCCGAATGCCTTTAATTTTAGTGATTTTAGGCTCAGTCTTGGTGGGTTTTATCGGACAATACCTGCTAGGGCTGTCTAAACAAATGACCCTTAAACAGCAGCTTAAGCAACTGGTCAAGGACAAACAAGAACTGACAGCTGCCTTGAACAATACCGAGAGACTAAATTTAACAGATAGTGACTATAACTAATGAGACCTGTACTAAATCTACTGTTTTCCATCAATGACAGTTATGTCGACCAATTCAAGGTCACCCTATTTTCTCTGGTCCAACAGACGCCTGACCGTGACCTTCATGTCTACCTCTTACAGCAACCTCGACTCAGTAGGGAACCTGAGGTTGAGGTCTTTTGTCGTAAACTAGGCGTTTCCTACCATGCGCTGGTCATTGATAAAGGAGCGTTCGCAGACGCTCCGACAAGCGACCGCTACCCTGAGACCATCTATTATCGTCTTTTAGCGCACGAGTATCTGCCAGATGATTTGGACAAGATTCTCTACCTTGATGCTGACATTCTCTGCATCAATCCAGTGACGGCTCTCTACGATCTTGACCTGGGTGAGCAACTTTATGCGGCTGCCAGTCATACGGAGGATGCTAATGTCACCGATGTGGTCAATCGCCTACGTTTAGGAGATTATGAGTCTAAAAATTATTTTAATTCCGGTGTCCTGTTAATGAATCTGACAAAAATACGTCAGATGGTGAAACGTGAAGACATCATGACCTACATCGCTGCACGGCAGAATTTGCTCTTCTTGCCTGACCAAGATGTGCTAACCGCTCTTTATGGTCACCACATCACGCTAATTCCAGACCAGATTTATAATTTTGATACCCGTTATCACCTCATTTACGCAGCCAAAAGTTTGGGCAAATGGGATTTGGATTGGGTGATGGCAAATACCGTCTTCCTTCATTTTTGTGGGCGAGATAAACCGTGGAAACCTAGCTATCGCAGCATGTTTTCTGGTCTTTATAAGCATTACCAGCACCTGACAAGGAGGGCCGATCGTGACTAAACGCTACAATGCTAAAACTTACTACCTCACTGGGTTAGGGCTAATCGGATTCGGGCTGGGGTCTATCCTTTGGCAAGAACAATTTTCGTCGCTTCTCTTTGCCTTGGGTGATTTAGCGATGATGGGACAGACCCTACTGACGGCTAAATCCAACCTAGCTGAAAAAGGGCTCATCGCTATCCTGTAAATCTTTTTAAACCTCTTGATAGGGGCACTCTTTTTAACCGCACCGATTCTTCCGACACGATTTCTTGCGATTATTATCGCTTTTTACCAACTTCTTCTCGGCTTAGTTCTCTTGATTCATACTCGCTTACTTTTTCATGAACAACTCAGCGGTCGCTACTCCTACCTGCTTAGCGCCTTAGTGCACCTACTGGTGGCAGGGCTCATTTTAAGCTATCGTCGCTTCTTCTTATCCAGCCTTTACACCATCATCGGTTGCTATCTTATGTTCTTAGGGGGCAATAGCTGGCGCGACGGCTTGGAATTTGATTTTGGAAAGGCGATGCCAACAGCTAGACGTCAACGGTTGGGGCTACCTATTTTTCTAACCGCCCTTATTCCTGTCACGGCACTCAACAAGGTTAACAGCTACTTAGCAAAAGAGAGAAGCCAGCCCTACTATATTCGGTGACCTCAGTCAACCTGTTGACTTAGAAATCTGGATTCATACCGCCAGACGAGGGTTTGAGATGATGGGGCATGTCGACATTGCTTTTAACGGGCAAATCTATAGTTACGGTAACCACGACGTCAATAGCCACCGCTTGTTTGAAGCTATCGGTGATGGCGTCTTGATGACTCTACCTGTTGGGCAATACAAATCCAGCCTCAAGGCTGATGGCTGGCGTGCCGTCTTTGGCTACGGCTTGGTTTTAACAGCCGATGAAAAAAGAGCTATACAAGCTAATCTGGACAAACTTTTAGAAAGAGCTCTGCCATTTTCCCAAAAAACAGCTAACCAAAAGACCAGCTATCTAGGGCAAATGGTGAGCACCTACGGCGCCAAGGCCTATAAGTTCACGTCTGGTAAATATAAAACTTACTTTGTGATGACAACTAACTGCGTGCAGTTGATTGATGACATCGTTGGTAGCACAGGTCTAGATATTTTAGATAGCCATGGGATTTTGACACCAGATGCCTATCAAGCCTACCTTGAGCGAGAGTACCAAAACCCAAACAGTCGTATGGTTAGCCAAATGATTTTAGGTCAACAAGTCTAATAACGATATCATCCCCGCTAGAATCTAGCGGGGATGAGTGATGTTCTATTTAAATTTCTTATCAGGATCCCAGACAAAGCTAGCAATATCGCTAAAAATCAAGGTTAGTAAAATAAGAATCAAACCAATCAACAAAGCTGGGATACGAATCAAGTAGGTCAACACCGAAGCTTTCTTACCGTCATCGTAAGTTGCATTTTCGGCATCCAATTGATCAAAGGCAGCCTGCACACGTGCTGTCACTTCAGCGATACCGTCATCATTCATCCGTTTGATGTCAGAAATATCAATAGGGTCACCAAAATTCATATCGACACGCTCACCAGCCAAGAGCCCTTTTATGGTCATGGGACCACGGTAACTGGCAGGCATGATGCGAACCTTTGCCATCTTGGCGATGACAGCAACTCCTCCTTTGACGTCTTTTGAATGACGGCTTCCTGATGGAAACATGAGCAAGGACCGGTTGCTTTTTTTGAGCATGTTAACAGGGTAGCGGATAGCATCCTGACTAGGATTTTCGCGGTCTATGGGAAAGGCGCCACACATGCGAATCCACCAGTTGAACATGCGATTCTTAAACAGCTCTTTTTTTGCCATAAAAATAAACTGTTTAGGACGGGCAGCGTAAGCCATATAAACCGGATCCCACCAAGTGCGATGCGGAGCAACCAGGATATAGTTCTCGTCTTTATCTAAAATTTTGTCTTCATTGTGGTAGTGGGCATTGCCGTTGAGCACCCAAAGCAGAAAAACCACGAGGGTGCGTAAATAAGTGTAAAACATCAGATCTCCTTATCGTTTTCTAAGGCTACCAAAAATACCTCTGACCAACTCACGTCCAACCGCTCGGACTGCAGAATTGATAAAGCTATCGGCAGCTTTTTCAACAGCTGATTTTGGGCGACGAACAGCTTTATCTGCTTCTTTGCGTGCGCGTTCTTGCTCTTTTTCAAGAGCTTTAGCGGCTTTCTCAGCTGCTTTAGCCTCTTCTTGCGCCGCTTTTTCGGCACTGGCTTGGGCAACTTTTTGCTCTAGAAGCTCATAAGCCGACTCCCTGTCAAGGCTCTCGGCGTATTTGTCGGTAAATGGCGAAGCATTGACTAAGCCTTGAATATCCAGAGCAGTCAATGGGGTAAAGCTTGACTGAGGCGGATAGATATAAGCTCGCTCAACGATGCTCGGCTGAGCTTGCTCATTGAGGAAAGATACCAGGGCTTCCCCGACTGCCAACTCTGTAATAGCCGTCGCCACATCAAGGTCTGGATTCTGACGGAAGGTCTCAGCTGCCGTCTTGACTGCTTTGAGTTCTTTAGGCGTGTGGGCACGCAGAGCGTGTTGGATGCGGTTCCCCAGTTGCGCCAGAATCATCTCAGGCAAATCTAGCGGATTTTGTGTGATAAAGAAAATTCCGACACCCTTGGAACGAATCAAACGGACAATCTGTTCCACCTTATCAACAAAGACTTTTGGGGCATCTTTGAAAAGCAGGTGAGCTTCATCAAAGAAGAAAACCAGCTTAGGCTTATCCAAATCCCCCACCTCAGGCAGGTTTTCAAACAGCTCAGCCAATAACCAAAGGAGAAAAGTCGCATACAGACTAGGGGAGTGAAACAACTTAGTTGCATTGAGGATGTTGATAGCCCCATGACCATCACGGTCACGTTGCATAAAATCAAGCAAATCCAAGGCAGGCTCACCAAAGAAGATATCACCACCTTCTTCTTCCAAGACCAAAAGACTGCGCTGAATAGCAGCAACAGAGGCCTTGGCAATATGCCCATAGTCCTGGGAATACTGGCTAGCCTGCTCTGCTATTTCCCGTAACAAAGCCTGTAAGTCTTTGAGGTCAATCAAGAGCCAACCACGGTCATCAGCCACCTTGAAAGCGATGTTGAGGATGCCCGTTTGGGTCTCGTTGAGGTTGAGAAGACGCCCCAGCAAGGTCGGTCCCATCTCCGAGATGGTCGTCCGAACAGGCACACCAGCTTCGCCAAAGACGTCCCAGAGGCGAACTGGAAAGGCCTTTGGCTCATAAGTGTCAGTCAAGCCTAGCTTGTTCAAGCGTTCAGCTAGCTTCTCCGTTACCTCACCCTCACGCGCCAGATTGGCTAAATCACCCTTGATGTCTGCCAGAAAAACAGGCACGCCAGCCTGACTCAGCTGTTCAGCAAGAACCTTGAGGGTCACCGTTTTCCCCGTTCCAGTCGCACCAGCGATTAAACCGTGACGATTGAGCATATTGAGCTGGAGGGCAACGGGATTAGTTCCCTTAGCGATGGTTAGTTGTGTCATTTTGGTCTCCTTTTTTGGACAATTGCAGAGCAGATAGGCTCTTGTCACCTATCATGTGTCAGACATTCACGCCTACAGTCTGTTAAACATCAAAAGCTTGATGTTTAGACGGATTGAGCACCTACTCCTTAGTCAGTTCTTGCAAGAGCTGATCGACCTGAGCGTAGGTGGTTTGTAAATCACCAGTATTGTCAATCACTCGGTCAGCGCGCGTTTGCTTCTCAGCCAGCGACATCTGGCTCTGTAGACGTGTTTGAGCTTGGGCTAGCGTATAACCATTGCGGCCCATGAGACGTTGCAGTTGTGTATCTTCATCAACCACCACCAGCCAGACCTCATCGCACCAGCTATCGTATCCCTTTTCAAAAAGCAACGGAATATCCAGCACCACCACATCATGTAGCGCAGCCAAGCGGGCTTTCTCTTCTGCCAAGGCCTGACGGATAATCTCGTCCTGCAACGCAGAGGACGTCGCCAACTGTTCTGGACTGGAAAAAATCAGTTCTGCCAACTTCGGACGGTCAAGCTCCCCATCTGGACGCAAAATCCCTGACCCAAAATGGTCAACCAGCGCCTGATAGAGCTTGCCTCCCTTAGCCTGCAAGTTATGCACCAATTGATCGGCATCAACCACTGCTACACCTTGGCGTCTCAAGTAAGCACTCACCGTCGATTTCCCAGAGGCAATCCCGCCTGTTAGTCCAATAATCCTTGCCATAATCGCTCCTTGTTTTCTTTCATTGTACCATAAAAGGCTAGGGAAATAAACTCCCTAACCCCTGCCATCATAACTTACACTTTTCTCGTTTAGTTCTCCAAAAATTTCTTAATCACATCGCGGAAAACATAGCGGACAATGTGAGCCGCTATAAAAACAGACAGCGCTGAGGATAAAATTCCCATAATAATCGCAAGAATACTAAAAGCACCAAAATTGAAAACATCTACCATAATCAAGACCTCCTGATAAATTTTACAAGATTATTATATCATAATTTCGGACATTTTTCAACTGACAAGGCAAGGACACACTGACAAAACTGCCCCTGGCACGCTATCCTCAGCTAGTTTCTGACACTTTACAGCAACTACTGAAATAAGTCTATCGCCTTTGACATTTAGGACAAAAATGACTGCCCCGACCTGCCACCTTGATTTTGACGATGTCCCGTCCACATCTGGCACAGGGTTGCCCCGTCTTCCCATAGACCTGCAAGTAGTCCTGCATGGTCCCATCCATGCCCAAAGCATTGCGATAGGTTCGAATGGTCGAGCCTCCCTTTTCAATCCCCAGCTGCAAGATCCGAATGGTCTCATCGTGTAGACGCTTGATTTCAGCTTTTTTCAGGCTGCTAGCCACACGCTCAGGATGGACCTTACTCGCCCAAAGCACCTCGTCCACGTAGATATTGCCCAGACCCGCCACCAGAGACTGGTCCAACAGGAGCGGTTTGATAGGCTTTTTACTAGCAGCTACCGCCCGCTCAAAGTTCGCATAGGCAAAGACGCCTTTTTCAGGCTCTGGTCCTAGCTTTTTCTTGGTAAAATAGCCGAGCAAATCAGCTGTTTTGACCAACTCTAGCGTGCCAAATTTACGGATATCTTGATAGACAAGGGTCTCATTGCCATCTAAGTCAAAAAAAGCATGAAAATGCTTGTTATCAGGGATTTGGTCAGATGGAAAGAGCAACCATTTACCTTCCATCCGCAAGTGAGACACCATGGTCATCTGACCGAGACCAAACAGCAGGTACTTGCCCCGACGCCCCATCTGTTCAATGATCGCCTCAGTCAAACTAGCAACAAATTCATCGCGGTCTGTCACAACCAGCCTCGGATAGCGGATCCTCACACGCTCAATCCGACGACCGACAACCAAGCGCGCCAACCCTCTTCTGATCGTCTCCACCTCTGGTAATTCTGGCATAATGCTCCTTTACAACTTGATGCTTAAATTGGCCAAATAATCACTGCCATAGACTGACAGACGATGCTGGCTATTTTTGGACTCATAGAAATCAATCATGGCAAAACCAGCACGCAACTGACCACCAATCTGCTCGTCAAGGGTATAGCTAAATTCGTAGCCGTAGTCTGGATTGATAGCTAACCGCCCAGCCTGTTCCAACTCTCTGGCGTTAAAAGGTAGTGGATAGATCAACAGCGGCTCCTCCTCTGGTTTATCCCAAACCACATCACCATCATACATGTAAACCCAAGGGTTCATATAGCCCACCATGAGGAGACCGCCTGGTTTGAGGACACGGTAACATTCCTGCCACAAGTTGGTCAAGTCCTCAATGTAAACATTGGATACTGGGCAAAAGACCAAATCAAAGGCCTCATTCTCAAAGGGAAAGGATTGGGTCATGTCCGCCTGAACAGTCTCGATGGTCAACCCCTCACGCTCTGCCACCAAACGGTCAGAGGCTAACTACTCCTTGGAATAATCCATGATGGTTACATCATAGTCATGAAGGGCAAAAAGGGAACCTTGCTGGCCGCCACCAGAAGCCAAACCCAGCACTTTTTTACCTTTCAGCCGCTCAAACCACGCCTGCGGTACCGTTTTACCAACAGTCAAGGATACCTCGAGTGGCTGAGTTTTAGCAACCATCAATTCTTCGTGACTGATTGGTTGAGTGTAGGCATTGCCACGCTTTTTTGCCACCCGATCCCAGCGATCCTTATTATAAGCAACAACATCTGTCATGCGTTCTGCTCACTTTCTTATGATTTTAATTTAGCAGGGATTAATGGAACCATTCGAAACAGCACAGCTCTAAAACTGGACGTCACACGGACCTGCTCGAGTAGCTGTTTTGGAACCATTCGAAACAGCACAGCTCTAAAACGTGTTTGGGGCGGTTTAGGCTTGAGAACCAGTTTTGGAACCATTCGAAACAGCACAGCTCTAAAACTGATTACTAATAGAGTATTCTATGTAGTTTGTTTTGGAACCATTCGAAACAGCACAGCTCTAAAACTGCGTGCCACTCTTCATGATGAATTAGAAAGTTTTGGAACCATTCGAAACAGCACAGCTCTAAAACCGCTCACCTTGTAGCTTCCGTCCTTGCGCAGTTTTGGAACCATTCGAAACAGCACAGCTCTAAAACCTACATGATCTACTTCAAGTCGTTTCGTTGGTTTTGGAACCATTCGAAACAGCACAGCTCTAAAACGGTCTTTATGTACTTGTTTTTGAGAAAGGTGTTTTGGAACCATTCGAAACAGCACAGCTCTAAAACTTGGGAACAGGCATTGGTCTATGCTGATGGGTTTTGGAACCATTCGAAACAGCACAGCTCTAAAACAGAACAAGGTGCTTCTAAAAACCCGAACTAGTTTTGGAACCATTCGAAACAGCACAGCTCTAAAACCCAGTGCTTCCGGTATCTATACCTTGGTCAGTTTTGGAACCATTCGAAACAGCACAGCTCTAAAACCGGTCGGAGGATTATCCGACCCGTGCTTTTGTTTTGGAACCATTCGAAACAGCACAGCTCTAAAACGGAGCCATACTAAACATTTTATATTGTGAAGTTTTGGAACCATTCGAAACAGCACAGCTCTAAAACACAATGATTAAGCAATTTTTACTCAAACAAGGTTTTGGAACCATTCGAAACAGCACAGCTCTAAAACACTTTATTTGAGAACATGATTTATGCAAATGTTTTGGAACCATTCGAAACAGCACAGCTCTAAAACCGCTAGCTAGATACAAAAGAAAGAGGTAAAGTTTTGGAACCATTCGAAACAGCACAGCTCTAAAACTCACCATTCCTCTGACTTTGGACTTGTCAAGGTTTTGGAACCATTCGAAACAGCACAGCTCTAAAACAGCTGTCCATACCTAAGACTGCGATTGTCTGTTTTGGAACCATTCGAAACAGCACAGCTCTAAAACTGTCAATGCCCCATTTTTCAACTTCTTCAAGTTTTGGAACCATTCGAAACAGCACAGCTCTAAAACTCTTTTAACTGATTGTGAACAGACGATTTGGTTTTGGAACCATTCGAAACAGCACAGCTCTAAAACTATAGGCTTGCTCCATTCGGCAAAGCTAGGTTTTGGAACCATTCGAAACAGCACAGCTCTAAAACTAATGAAGGGACGGGAAGACCAAGCAGAAGGTTTTGGAACCATTCGAAACAGCACAGCTCTAAAACAAGCAGGCGGTCATAAACATTAAGAGAATGGTTTTGGAACCATTCGAAACAGCACAGCTCTAAAACCTCTATTTTTGTCCTTTGGTACCTGTTATGAGTTTTGGAACCATTCGAAACAGCACAGCTCTAAAACCATAAAAGTTTCTATCTAATGTTTCAAAAAGTTTTGGAACCATTCGAAACAGCACAGCTCTAAAACAGTCTTAAAAACGTAAACATCTTTAATCACGTTTTGGAACCATTCGAAACAGCACAGCTCTAAAACGACCTAGCTTACAGACTTGACAATCTCAGAGGTTTTGGAACCATTCGAAACAGCACAGCTCTAAAACACCTCCAGCAGGGGATTGATGGGGTGACGGGTTTTGGAACCATTCGAAACAGCACAGCTCTAAAACCCAGCATTGGTCACTCCAATCTCTCTGGCAGTTTTGGAACCATTCGAAACAGCACAGCTCTAAAACAAGGTTTTAATCAGTTCATCACTGACAGGGGGTTTTGGAACCATTCGAAACAGCACAGCTCTAAAACTTGGATCCATCATATGCGGTAAAAGTCACTGTTTTGGAACCATTCGAAACAGCACAGCTCTAAAACATCCACTGGAGCTGACAAATTCGGCTGCGAGTTTTGGAACCATTCGAAACAGCACAGCTCTAAAACTTTGTATATGTGGTGTGTAGAAAAAGCAGGAGTTTTGGAACCATTCGAAACAGCACAGCTCTAAAACCTACCCGCTGATGTTGTAGAAGATGACCGCGTTTTGGAACCATTCGAAACAGCACAGCTCTAAAACAGAGGAAAAATTCTTCTGGTACTTCGTCCTGTTTTGGAACCATTCGAAACAGCACAGCTCTAAAACTGTAAGGAAGTGAATCTAATACGATAAGTCCGTTTTGGAACCATTCGAAACAGCACAGCTCTAAAACGGTAATATTGTATAATAGAAATATAAATAGTTTTGGAACCATTCGAAACAGCACAGCTCTAAAACGGTAATGATGTATAATTAAAATGTAAATAAGTTTTGGAACCATTCGAAACAGCACAGCTCTAAAACTAAATAGGGATTGCCTCCGTTGATGCTCGCGTTTTGGAACCATTCGAAACAGCACAGCTCTAAAACTATAGGTCATAGACTTCTACCTTCCTTTCTGTTTTGGAACCATTCGAAACAGCACAGCTCTAAAACGTAACATACCTCCGATAACATCATCAAGTAGTTTTGGAACCATTCGAAACAGCACAGCTCTAAAACTACATGGATTATCACTTTTCCGCCAATATGGTTTTGGAACCATTCGAAACAGCACAGCTCTAAAACTATACCTTATCCTATCATGAGGGTATCCAGGTTTTGGAACCATTCGAAACAGCACAGCTCTAAAACATTAGCAATACATTCATCTATAATTTCCAAGTTTTGGAACCATTCGAAACAGCACAGCTCTAAAACATATGAAAGTCAAGTTTTCCGAACTTACTGGTTTTGGAACCATTCGAAACAGCACAGCTCTAAAACGAATGGGATACTCAGATTGCTTCCAACCTCGTTTTGGAACCATTCGAAACAGCACAGCTCTAAAACATGTAGTCGGGATTGACCAGCT
>NZ_JBGTZB010000005.1:0-79410 GCF_041807825.1 Streptococcus sp. E24BD
GTTAAGTAGTTTTCTTCCTTAAATCCTCTTTTCAATAGCCCATTCCTGGCGATATTGAGTAAATCAAGACTGAATTTGCGAATTTTATTTTTTTCTTCAGCTGATAATGTTTTTTGGGAAAATTGTGTAAGATATGATTATTGTACTGAAAAAAAAACTAAAAACAAGGCATGTCCCTTGTTTTTAGTCTTTATTGATTTAGGCTTTTTCTGTCCAAGGTGTTGCAGTTGTTTCCAATACCTTGTTGAGGTCATCAATGTTTTTGAAGCCTTCTGTGCGCAACCACTCGCGAGCTGCTTCTTTACCTTCTTTAATGTAAACTTCAACTGAACCAGCCCAAGTCGCACGTCCGCAAAGCACGCCGTTGAATTTAGCACCTGCTTCAGCGGCAAAAACCAAAGTATCTTGGAAGAGTTTGCTGGAAACACCTGCTGACAGGTAGATATATGGCAGATCGGTTGCTGCTTCTTGTTGACGGAAGAACTCGGCTGCTTCTTCTTTAGTGTAAACTACTTCGCCAGTTGCAAAACCTTCAACATAATTCATGTTAACAGGAACTTCAACCTTCAAGACATCCACGCCAAAACGCTCATCTGAGAAGACTTTCATAGCTTCAATCACTTTACGAGGCTTGACTTTAGCAAATTCTGGGCTAGCGTTGTCTTCGATAGTTTCATCGTAGCTGAGGATTTCTAGATAGAATGGGATATCCTCTGCCCTACACTCAGAACCGATACGCTCCATGTAGGCTTGTTTTTGTAAGTTGATGTACTCATCACCATCCACATCATAGTATAGGAGGAATTTTACAGCATCAGCCCCTTGCTCTTTGAGGCGTTTTGCAGACCATTCTACCAAACAGTCAGGCAAACGACCTGGCGTGCTGGCATCGTAGCCAGTCTTTTCATAGGCTAACAGAAGACCTGCATTTTCATCTTTGACTTGCACCGCTGGCAAGCCGTACTCAGGATCAAGCAAGATAGATGAAGCATACTTGGTCAATTCTTCTGATACTAAGCTTTTGAGTTCTTCAATTTGCGCCACAGTTGGCTCTTCTGTTTGATGCTTAGCCATCATTTTTTTAAGAGCTCCGCGTTGGTCAAAAGCAAGCGCCGAAATGACGCCCTTGCTATCTGACAGTTTTTCCATAAATGCACGTTTGTTTGCTGTTAATGTCATGTTACACCTCTTCTACTTTTAATTGTTGATACAGTTTATCATAGTTGGCCATATTGACATGACCGGTCATTTCTTCTTGGGCATTGAGCATGCCCAGGACATTGGCTTTTTTAAGTAAGTCTTGGTCACTTTCCTGATGGAAAATAGCTGACGCAATACCCGCAACAGTGGAGTCGCCTGAACCGACAGGATTGACCACATCGATTTTGGGGATAGTTACTCGGTAGAACTTGTCACCATGCTTAGCAAAGGCACCACCTGCTCCCAGAGACACCACAATCCACTCAATCCCTGCAAAGAGGTCATCCTGCAAAACAGTCTTGAGTTGGTCAATGTCTTTAGTCACTTCGATGCCCAGCAAATCAGATAACTCATCGTTATTCGGCTTAATGACTGTCGGTTTATGTTCTGACCATAAGACAGCCTCTAGGCTTGCCCCTGAACAGTCTAGGACAACTGGTTTACCCGCCTGTTGTGCCAAGTTCACTAAGCGAACATAATAGTCTGTTGGCAAACCTGCTGGAAGACTACCTGAGAGCACCACTACTGCGGTCTTATCCAGAAGTTGTTCAAAGTAACGGAGAAAGTCCTGAGTCTCTTGCTCAGATAAGGTCGGTCCTGCTTCCAATATCTCGGTTTGTTGACCGTCATCATGTAAGATGGCAACACAGTTCCGTGTCTCGCCAGCAATTCTAAAGAAAGCTGACTCAACATTTTCTGGTAAGTTATCTTCTATATAATCGCCCAGTCGTCCGCCCAAGCAACCACTAGCCAAAACCTGGTCGCCAACTTCTGCGAGTACTCGTGTGACATTCAACCCCTTGCCTCCTGCCGTTTTACGGGCATTAGGGACTCGATTGACCTTGTCAAGAACCAGTCTCTCTAAGAGATAAGCAACATCTACCGAAGGGTTCATGGTAATGGTTAAAATCATCTCGTTCTCCTTTCTATAAAAATTTTACACTATTATTTTACAATAGTTTTCAGAAAATGTCAATAGTTTTTGTTTGTTTTTGTTTGTTTTTAGAGGGTTGCGTTCTGGTTTGATTTTTTCGTCTGTCTGTGTTATGCTAAGAGTAAAAAAACAAGAGAGAAAGAGGTGCTACATGTTAAAAAACGAGCGTCTGCAACGTATTTTGGAATGGGTTAATAAACGAGGCTTGATTACCGTTCATGAAATTGTTGCTGAGTTGGATGTTTCTGATATGACTGTTCGCCGTGATTTGGATGAATTAGAAAAAGCCGGCAAATTAATTCGCGTTCATGGTGGGGCTCAGAGCATCGAAAACAATCAGAACTACGAAAAGTCTAACACTGAAAAGCTCACTCAACAAATGGCTGAAAAGGAAGAAATTGCCGATTTAGCTCTGCCATTGATCCAAGACAATGAAACCATCTTTTTCGGCCCAGGGACGACACTAGAGTGTTTGGCGAGAAAGGTACTTGACCGTAATCTTCGGATTATTACAAACAGTTTGCCGGTGTTTAATATCTTGATGACTAGTCCTACCATTGATGTTATTTTAATTGGTGGCAAATACCGCGATATTACGGGTTCCTTTATCGGTAGTTTGGCCGATCAGAGCATTAAGAGCATCAAATGCTCTAAGGTCTTTGTCAGTGCTAATGCTATTTATAAGGACTTGATTTCTACCTATAGCGAGACAGAAGGAAAGACCCAACAGCTCTCCATCGATAGTGCTATTGACAAATACCTGTTGGCGGATCACACAAAGTTTGGTAAATATGACTTTTATCCATTCTATAGCACCAGCCGTTTTGACAAGATTTTATCAGATTCTGGGCTCCCTGATGACGTCAAGGAAATGTACAGCAACTACACTGAAATTGTGACACCTCAAACTCCAACAGATGACGACTAGTTGTTATCTTTATAAAAACCAAGATTAGGCGATGCCTAATCTTGGTTTTTTGCTGTATCTGTCAAAAATTGAGTGACATCTGCTAGGATATCATCTGATTTAACCTGGCTAATGTTATAAAAATGGACAGACATGCGGTTACGAAACCAGGTTAGCTGTCGTTTTGCAAAACGGCGTGTCTGCTGTTTTAGCTTGTCAATGGCGGTATCTAGGTGACATTCTCCTGCAAAATAGGGGAATAGCTCTTTGTAGCCAATTCCACGGCTTGCTTGGGCATCACGGTGATGATCATACAACCATCTAGCTTCTTCTAAAAGACCTTGCGTTACCATCTTATCAACGCGTTGGTTGATGCGGTCATAGAGAATGACGCGGTCATCGGTCAAACCGATGATGTAAGCATCGTAATCAGTTGGTTGGTTGGTTAGTTCTTGCCCAAATTTGGCTAACTCGAGTGCTCTGATCGCTCGACGTCTGTTGGGCTGTGAGAGGGTGAGCTTCTGCTCGGCTATTTTTTCAAAGAGAGCTTCATCAGATAGTTGCTCGAGTGATTGGCGATAAGTAAGAACTGCCGCCTGATCCAGGTCACCGCCTAAGTGATAGCCCTCTAGCAAGCTCTGAATATAGAGGCCTGTCCCTCCTACAATAATCGGCAATTTGCCACGGCTAAGAATATCATCTATAGCAGCCCTTGCTTCTGTCACAAAATCATAAGCCGAATAGGTCTGTGTCACCTCTCGGACATCAATCAAGTGGTGGACTGCTGCCGCTTGCTCTAATGGACTGGCCTTAGCGGTCCCAATATCCAAACCACGATAGACCTGCTGGCTATCCCCTGAGATAATCTCTCCATCAAGGGCCTGAGCGAGCTGAATGCCTAGAGCTGTTTTACCAACAGCTGTTGGACCGACGATAACAAGTAATTTAGTTGGCATCATTCACCTGCCTTTCAAACGAATGGAGTGCTTTCTTTGGGGGCATTTTACCATGAACAACCACTGCCCAAAAATCGAGAAAAGGACGAGCTAATTCAAGGTAATCGTCAAAGACTGGTATCAGACCTTGTTTTATGTGAGAGTCATCCATCCGCCTCATCATCTGACTAAAACTGTTACTAGATTTGGGACCACTTTTAATGATAGCTTTCTTAGTCTTCTGAACTAGGTCTTCAGACTGAAATTGTCGCATCTGCCCTTCCTTTCACACTTTTTTCTTGAATTTTAACAGTTTTTTCGTTACACTTATTATAACACAAGAAAAGGAGAATACCTATGGCTAAAAAAGGTTCATTTACAAAAGGTTTACTAACAGGCATCGTCAGCACAGCAGCTGCTGTGGCAGGAGCTGTTTTTGCGGTTAAAAAAACCATTATTGATCCTGAAGAGGAAAAAGCAGCATTCATCGAAGAAAACCGTAAAAAAGCAGCTCGTCGTCGGACAGCTCGCTAAGGCTTATCCAGCCTGTAAAAAAGAGCGTCACGCTCTTTTTTTAGCGCTCTAAAAGTTTTAACAACTCTTCATAATCGGCTACGGTATAAGTCGGATAACTATCGTCATCAAGTTCACGGTGATGTGGGTTATAAAACACCGTATCCATCCCAAATTCACGTGCTCCCTTGATATCTGCCAGTTGGTTGTCCCCTATCATCAAGCTCGTTGACAGGGAAAAACCATCTACTTGCTCTGCTATTTTCTCAAAAAAGCGCCTATCTGGTTTCGGAAAACCGATTTGCTCGGAGATAAAAACCGCCTCAAAGTAGCCAACTAACCCAGAGCAATTGAGTCGCCCCTCTTGGATAGTAGCGACGCCATTGGTCGCGGCATAGAGTTTGTAGCCTTTGGCTTTTAGGGTCAATAGCAGAGCTTCTGCACCAGGATAGGTTTGACCTTGCTGGCTAAGATAAGTTTCGTAGATGTTGGCCAGTTGTCGCCCATCTACAGCCTGCCCAAAATGGGCAAACAAGCGAGCAAATCGACTGTCGATTAACTCCTGCTTGCTGACTTTACCAGCTTCCAAGTCTCTCCAAAGTTGACGATTAATGGTCTGATAGGCAGTGTGATAGGCAGGTAAGTCAACAACATTAAAATCTCTCAGCAACCGGTGCAATGCCACCCCTTCTGCTGCATCAAAATCCAGTAACGTATGGTCCAGGTCGAAGAATAAATTTGTATAAGGCATCAGCTTTCTTGCCCCTTTTGTTGTTCAGATAGCCGCTTTATCCCTTCCGCAATCCATTTAGGAAGCTGGTCGCGTAGAGGTGCGAAGCCTGTACGATAGCGGTGACGGGAAAACCGATGAAAGTTTGCCAGCGGTTGACCTTTTGAAGCAAGGCTGCGCATGGAAAAACTCACTTTTTTACTGTACTCATCAATGTCGATAATCTGTACGATCACTTCTTGACCTATCGCGACTTGCTGATAAATGTTATCAACATATCCTGACTTTAGTTCCGAAATATGAACCAGACCAACCAGATTATTTGGAAGTTCAACAAAAATACCGTAAGGCTTGATGCCAATTACCGTGCCTGTTAAGGTATCGCCAACTTTCATCAGTCAATCACCTCAACATGCTCAATGACAACGTCTTCCAAAGGTCGGTCAGCATAATCCGTTTCAAGAGCAGCAATCTTGTCTAGCACCTCAAAGGAAGTAGCGTCAGCAATTTGCCCGAAAACGGTATGGCGACGATCCAAATGCGGGGTGCCGCCCTCCTTTGCATAAACCTCTGTAATGGCTTCTGGCCACCCACCGCGGGTCAACTCCTTTTTGCTAAAGGCTAACTTGCTATTTTGCACAATGAAGAACTGGCTACCATTGGTATTTGGACCGGCGTTAGCCATAGACAGAGCTCCTCGAATGTGGTAGAGCTCCGCAGAGAACTCGTCCTCAAAGCGATCACCGTAGATAGACTCGCCACCCATACCGGTGCCTGTTGGGTCACCGCCTTGAATCATAAATTCCTTGATAATACGGTGGAAAATCACACCGTCATAGTAACCTGACTTAGCAAGGGCAATGAGGTTGGCCACCGTTTTTGGCGCTTGCTCTGAGAAAAGTTTGAGGGTCATGTCCCCTTGGTTGGTATGGAAGGTGACGATTGGTCCTTGATGTTGGTCCAAATGTAGCTGAGGCAGGGTTAATTTTTCATCAATCAGACCCAGTTTTACTAATGCCTTGTAAATGCCATCTTCTTCAACAGAATCAGTCACCAAATCGGCTTTTTCTTTAATGGCTTCAATCGCACCACCCATAGCGACTGACAGACCTGCGTAATCAAAAACTTCCAAGTCATTTCTCTCATCGCCAAAGACTAAAATATTTTCAGGTTTGAGGTCAAGGGCTTTGGCAACTTGTTCTACCCCGAGGGCCTTGCTAACATGGGTCAAAACGACATCAGATGAGTTCTTATGCCAACGCACCAAACGAAGGTCTTTGGCTAGAGCTTCTGGTAGTTGCAGGTCATCACCGATTTCCTCAATCGTCCACATCTGGTAAACCGCATGGTCTTTGTGAAAGTCTGGCTCAACGGCTAGTTCCCCATAGACTGGATCGAGGGCAAGTTCAACAATAGCGGTGCGTTTAGAGACGACAGCCTTTTGGCTACCTACAAAACCGTAGTCAATCCCAACTTCATCACACCAAGCAACAAACTGCTCAACCAGCTCCTGTGGAATTGGCTCTGAAAACAATTCCTTACCTTTTTTGTCCTCAACATATGACCCATTGATGGTAACAAAATAGTCCGGATTGAGTGCTCGAATTTCTGGCACAACACCGTAAATCGCTCGACCAGAAGCAATGCCTGTCACAATCCCTTTCGCTCGTAGTTGGTCGAAGACATAGCTGATGGTTTCTGGCATGTAGCTGGTCGCCTTGACACGTAAGGTATCATCGATATCAAAGAAAACAGCCTTGATTTTTTTTGCTTTATAACGTAATTTTACCTGCATATCATTTCCTCACTTTTAACAATTTCTCTCTATTATACCATAAAGCTAAAAACCAGTCGTTCCAAAAGAACGACCAGTTGATTTGTTTTATTTTTTTCATCAGCAACTAGCTTGGTGGTACGCACTAAGCTAGTTATCTTTTTCCACCAAATTATGCTGAAATGCATAGACAACTGCTTGTGTACGGTCTGATACGCCTAACTTAGCTAAAATGTTAGACACATGGGTTTTCACTGTTTTGAGCGAGATGAAGGACACATCAGCGATGGTCTGATTATCATAACCTTTGGCTAGCAATCCCAGAACTTCACGCTCACGGGCAGTCAACTCATCATGAGGCGCAGGCGTGTTTTTGTGGTATCGGAATTTACGATCAACTTCAGTTTGGATAGCTAGCTCCCCTTTGGCCACTTTTCGAATCGCATGGAGAATTTCTGCAGCGCTGGAGGTTTTTAGCATGTAGCCTTTTGCGCCTGCTTGAATAACAGGGTAAATTTTTTCATTATCTAGGTAAGATGTCAACACCAAAATGTTGACATCAGACCAGCTCTTGAGAAGTGTCAACGTGGCTTCAACGCCATCTATCTCAGGCATAACCAAATCCATCACCACGACATCAGGTCGCAACTCTAACGCCATCTCAACACCAGCTCTGCCATTATCAGCTTCCCCAATAACATCAATATCAGCCTGCATGTTTAAAAAACTGCTAAGCCCCAGGCGCACCATCTCGTGGTCATCCACTAAGATCACATTAATCTTGTTCATCATCGTTTTCCTCCAAAATAGGGACGCGAATATCCATAGATACTCCCTTACCTTTAGCGCTTATGAGTTGTACACTGCCAGCCAAATCCTCAATACGGTCTTCGATATTTTTCAAACCGTAGCTCAAACTCCTCACTTCATCAACATCAAAACCAACACCGTTGTCAATCATTTTTAACTGGACTTCGTTAACTGTCTGCTTGAGATAAACATCTAGCTGACTGGCCTTAGCATGTTTGAGGGTGTTGCTGATAAATTCTTGAGCAATACGGAAAAGCTGTTCTTCAATCACTTTAGGCAGGCCTTGGATATCCTCATGATAGCTAATCGCCATATCGCTTTTGTCCCTTAACTCTGTCAAAATCATGGCAAAGCCTTCTGACAAGGTTTTGCCTTCCAACTCCGTCGGACGCAGATGCAAAAGTAAAATCCTTAAATCTTTTTGAGCATTTTGCAAAATATCTTCCACCGTAACCAGCTGGTGTTTGATTTGCTCTATATCTAAATCTCCCACTACCTGAGATAACCCAGATACAATCATCGTTGCTGCAAACAGCTCCTGACTGACCGTATCGTGCAGGTCACGCGCGATACGCTTTCGCTCACGCTGGACAATCTCTTGACCATTGTGAATGTAGGCATTTTCTGTTTTTTGCAGACTAGCTGTCAACTGCTGGATTTTGTTAGACAATCGTGTGATATTTGTTCCCAGCTCTGTATTTGGCTGTTTGGAGATGGTTTGATTAGTCAACATTCGCTTGAGGTTTTTATTGAGGTGGCGTTTTGCCACTTCATCTGACCAATACCAGACCATCAAAAATAGCAAGGTTAAGGAGAGACTCAAAGAGACAATCGCAAACAAGAGACGCCATACCCCAAAAGGATTGGCAGTCAAGTCCGGAAAACCTAAGCCAAAGCTGGTCATAATGATATAGGCAACTGCTGAGATGATGACGACCGCATACAAAAACATGACTAAAATGGTTTGTTTTTTCATCGTCGAACCACCTCAACTTGACCCGCAATAAGATTAACCATTATCTTGACTGACCGATGAGCCGAGGCATAAGATTCCTCCTCAAGTTTCAGTGACTCGTTACGTAAATCATACTCAGGAAAATCAAAAAACGTCACTGTCCCATACACTGCACTAACATTGAGGCTAACAGCCACATCAACCGGTACACGAATGACTGTCGGACCATACACCTTACGGATGATGATGACATTATCACACCCTGCCAGAATGACCTTTGACAAGTCCAGTGTATCTGAACCGCTCACACGAATAATATTCACATCATCAAAAGCGTAACTTTCCGTTAACACAGGTTCGCTAGAGCCAACCCAGTCATTTGGTCTGGGCGTTACCGACAGGTCTTGAGACTTAAATTCAATCAAAGCGAGCTGATTTTTTTCTTTGACCTGTGAAAAAGAGTTGATAATGGTATAAACAACCCCGAGTACCACAGCTGCAATCACGAAAGGATTCAGCATAAAGATCAAGAATAGTAATAATAAGCCCGCGGTCAAAAGAAAATTACTTTGATTGCCTTGGTTATAAAAGCGAAGTGCCAACAAGACAACGACTAAAATTAACAAAAAACTGTAGAGGCTCTCGGATAAAATCGTCATCAGCGCCAAGGCTAGGAGAACCGCTTCGACCAGTAAAAAGAATTGAAATTTTTTCATGTCTCCCTCCTTTCTTGCATTTTACCAGAAATTAGGCATTTTTGCAGAAATAAAACAACTTATCCGCAAAAAAAAAAGAGGGAAATCATAAACCGTTCAGGTTTGATAACTCCCTCTTCTATTCAAACTAACGTTAGCATTAACTGCCTTCCGTTTGAGTTGATGTTGTCGTTCCAGTTTCAGAAGTTGACGATGTGCTTGTGTCGCTAGTTGTCGATGAGGGCACATAAGCTTCACTTGATGACGAGCTTGATGAACTGCTAGCTTCTGCTGGGTCATCTTCCAAATAAAGCTCGATATAGCCTGCTTCTGATAAATTAAACAGTTCCCCTGAGTAAGGTGTCTGACCAGCAACTAATCGTCCTGCCGCTGGAGTTTTAACTTCTAAGCCAGCCAGCGTGTAGTATTTAATCTTAGAGGAGTTGACACCTAGGTTCTTCAGTAGAGCCGTCGCCTGCTCCTGCGTTGTGCCGATGAGATTAGGCATAGTGATATAGCTACTTACAGCCACTTCAAAGGTTATCTTACCTGACTTACCAATGGTGTAGGTTGAACCTGCTTTTGGACTCTGACTGAGAATCGTCCCTGCTTCTTCCTCTGTCGTCTTCACATTCTTCACAACAATTTGTTCAGATGTTATCCCATAATCTGACAACAAACGAGAAGCAACACTCTCGTACGTCTCCCCAACATAATCTGGCATTTCAAAGCTCAGCCGGCCTGCGGAAACATAGAGATTGACCTTGGCACCTTTTTTGCGGTTGGTGCCTGCGACAGGATCGGTTTTAACCACATGACCTTTTTCAACCGTTTCGCTTTCAACCTCGACCACCTGACCTAGAGCAAGCCCTTCATCAGTCAACCTCTGGATGGCTTGTTCTTGGGGCACACCGATGAGTTCTGGGACTTTAATTGTTGCAGGGCTGCTCAATACTAAATAAGCAAAACCTGTCATCACAAGAAACATCAGTGCAACTAGAATTTTAGCAAGCGTTGAAAAGAGCGATGGTTTAGATCGTTTAGTGGTGTGCGCTGCCTTTTCCTCAACGGGTTTATAACTACTGGTCTGCTCCACGCGTGGCGACCGACCTGGAATGGTTTGTGTCATCTGGCTGACACGGGTTTGCTGACGAGGCGGTGGCACTGGCGTTGGTTCAACCTTCGGCAGAGGTTTTGTTACCGTTGTCTCTTCAAAGCTCAGTCGCCGTTCGTTGCGACGACTAGGATAAAGGGCTGTAGCAAGGTCACGACTCATTTGGAAGGTTGAAATATAGCGGTCAGTCAGTTTTTTGGCTGTCGCTCGAATCACGATATTTTCCAAGGATTGAGGAACCTGAGGATTTTCAGCTAAAATAGACGGTAGTGGCTTTTGAAAATGCTGAAGCGCAATGGTCACCGCACTATCTCCGTCAAATGGAATGTGACCTGTCAGCATCTCATAAAGCATGATCCCCATAGCGTAAATGTCACTCTGTACAGTCGCTTTTGACCCACGCGCCTGCTCAGGTGACAGGTAATGAACCGACCCCAGCATCGAATTGGTCTGTGTCAGGCTGGTTTCTGCAAAAGCAACAGCTATCCCAAAATCCGTTACCTTAGCACGACCTGATTTGGTCAGTATGACATTTTGTGGTTTTAAATCTCGGTGAACAATGCCTTGTTGATGCGCTAGGGTCATCGCAGACAAGACTTCTGTCATGATGCGACTAGCTTCCTCGCTAGTGAGAGGACCTTTTTCTTGGATATATTTTTTCAAGTCCCAACCATCAATGTATTCCATGACAATGAATTGCTGTCCTTCGTCTTCACCAATGTCACGGATACCAACAATATTGGGATGATTGAGTTCAGCCATGGCTCTAGCCTCACGTTGAAAACGTGCAACAGCGACTTGGTCCGTCTGGTAGTTGGTTCGGAGGATTTTGATAGCGACTTCTTCATCATCTAAAATCAGGTCACGTCCGAGATAAACATCCGCCATGCCACCTCGTCCGATTGATTTAACAATGCGGTAACGACCTGCAAATAGTTTTCCTGTAGCAAGCATCAGGCCACCTCCCCTCCGACTTGAACCAAGGCAACCGTGATATTATCCAAGCCTCCTGCAAAATTAGCTTCATTAACCAGCAATTCCGCTTTGCCTTCAAGGCTCAACTCATCTGTGATAATACGGGTAATGACTTCGTTAGAAACAAGGTTTGTCAGCCCATCACTATTGACCAAAAGATAATCGCCTGGGAACAGTTCTTGAATGGCTAAATCAATGTCTAATGGCTGCGATTGACCAACAGATTGCGTAATGATATTGCGTTGAGGGTGAGTCTGTGCTTCCTCAGCAGTGAGCTGACCTGCCTTAACGAGCGCATTAACCAAGGAATGGTCACTCGTCAGCTGATGGTAAATACCTTCTCGGACTAAGCCAACACGAGAGTCACCAACATGGGCAAAAATGGCATAATTGCCGACCAGAGCTAACGCTTCGATGGTTGTCCCCATGCCTTGGTAGTCTTCCGTTTGCCCCATCTCAAAAATCTTTTGATTTTCAACTTGGATGGTCTCTAAAAGCCAAGAACGAATAGGCTCCCAGTCGCCCTCTGTAAACTCTGTACTAACCCAGGCACGCCCCAAATCTGTCACAGTCACCTGACTAGCAATGTGACCAGCCTTGTGACCACCCATACCATCAGCTAAAACAATTAAAGTCTGCCCACCTTTGTTTACAAACTTGTTGACATAGTCTTGGTTGTTCGACCGTTTTTGACCAATGTCCGTTTTTAAAGCTATTTTCATTTGTCATCTTTCCTTTCATTCAGATACGAGAAGTACCAGCACTATATGGCCCTTAATAACGGCGACACAACTGGGCAATAAAGAAACCATCTGTCCCAAACTGCTCAGGGGTAATGACTAAACAGCCCTCTGAGACGATGCTCTCCTGCTCGTGGCTAAGAGGCACCTGTTCAAAATTGGGATGGCTGGCCAAAAAGGCTGCGATCACCTGCTGATTTTCCTCCGCCACAATCGTGCAAGTACTATAGGTCATTATACCACCAACCCGTAGGGTTTGACAAACACTAGCTAGAATCTCTAGCTGAATGGTCTGCAAGGCCATGAAATCCCCTGCTTCCTTGCGGTATTTGAGGTCTGGCTTGCGGCGCATGAGCCCAATCCCTGAACAAGGCGCATCCACCAAGATTTTATCAAAGTGATCTTTGGGAAAATAGCGGTGCACCTGACTGGCATCCAGTTTGAGTAGCTTGACACGGTCAGTCACTCCGAGACGCTCAGCATTCTCCGTAATCAAGTCCAGTTTGTGGTCATAGAGGTCCAGAGCTGTCACCTGACCTGTGGTCAAATAGCTGGCGATGTGAACTGTCTTGCCACCTGGAGCTGCACAAGCATCCAGCACCTGCTCCTGCCCTTGCAGGTTTAAGGTCGGTGCAACCAGCTGGCTAGTCTCGTCCTGAATAGTCACTAAGCCTTTAGCAAAATCAGCCGTCCCAGCAAAATGCCCGCTATGCTTGGTCAAGCCGACAGGTGACAGGAGCGACTGGTCAGCCCCTGTTTCAGCCTTAATCCGCTCCAACTGATTAGGATCTGTCACTCGGATACTGGCCTTGTTACGGACGTAGAGGCTTGCCATGATGGCTACGGCGCGCTCCTCCCCAAACTGGTCTATCAGCTTTTTGACCAGCCAGACTGGCAGACTGTATTGCACAGCATAGCGCTTATTGACCCGCTTGATCTGAGCAGGGTTTGGGCGCTCTTCACGCAAGAAACGGCGCAGAACCGCATTGACTAGCTTGTCCGCCCCTGAGTTTTTGTGCCGTGCTTTCGCAAGGTCAACTGCGGCATTAACCACCGCATGGTCTGGAATTTTATCCAAATAGAAGATTTGGTAAAGGCTGGTCATGAGCAGGTAGTAGACCCAGCTGTCTAGCTTGTCTCGGTCGGCGATGTAGTGCGCCAAGTACCACTCCAGTGTGATTTTCCGAGCGACGGTGCCATAAACCAGCTCGGTGACCAAACCCTTATCAGCTGGTGAGAGCGAGGTCTTAGTCAGGTGCTGGTTGAGGACGATGTTGCTGTAAGCCTCTTGGTCAAAGATTTCCTCGAGAATCTGCAGGGCAAGTCCCCTTGCGGTATCCATCTGCCTAGCCAAAGTAGTCACCTACCTGCAAGTCACGCCCAGCCCCATTGAGAAAGTCTGCAATCGGCATTTTTGGCTTGCCAGCAGGCTGAACACTCAGGAGGCGAACAGCGCCAGTTCCTGCCGCCACAATCAGGTCTTTCTTGGTTTTTGCGATGATTTGACCAGGTTGGCCTTGACCGTCTACTGCGGCAACCTCGTAGAGTTTGAACCGTTCCCCAGCTAGGAAGGTATGGGCAACTGGTAAGGGATTAAGCCCTCTGACCTTGTTGAAAACCTGACGGTTGGTCAGCTGCCAGTCGATAACTTCCTCCTCTGGTCGAATGTTGGGAGAAAAGGTGACTTGGCTAGGGTCTTGGGGTTCAGGGGTAATCTCACCTGCCAGATACTTGGGCAGGCAATCCAGTAGTAAATCACGTCCCAGCTCTGCCATTTTTCCAAAAAGCGTGCCGACGTTGTCACTCTCCAAAATCGGGGTTACGCGCTTGGCGACCATATCCCCAGCATCCATCTCCTTGACCATCTCCATAATGGTCACGCCGACCTCCTCGTCACCGTTGATGAGGGCGTAGTGGATAGGCGCCCCGCCACGGTATTTGGGCAAAAGGGAGGCATGAACGTTGAGGGCAAAACTCATTGACTTGAGCAGGCGTTCAGGCAAAAACTGCCCAAAGGCTGCCGTGATGATGCCGTCTGCGCCCAGGGCAATCAGGTCTTCTAGCTCCTGACTGCCAGAGAGTTTCTCAGGCTGGTAGACAGGGAGCTTGTTGGCAAGAGCCAGCTCCTTAACCGGTGTCATGGTTAAGGTTTTCTTACGCCCGACAGCACGGTCAGGCTGGGTCACTACAGCCATAATCTCGTAGCGGTCGTCGTTGAGCAAGCCTTGGAGAACAGTCGCGGAAAAGGCAGGTGTCCCCATAAAAATCAGTTTAGTCATCTCTTCTCTTTTCTATTTCTAATGGTAATCTTACCGGCCCTTGCAAGGCCGTCTTGTCTCTACTATTATATCATATTTGACAAGGAAACCCTCACCAGTTGGTTTGCTGACAGGACAAGCACTTCAAGAAAAGCACTCTGACGACTTAATTGTAGTACCACAAGTGCTTTACTGAAATTTTTCAAAACATCTATAACGATTGATAGACTACTTAGCAACATCATCTCATCAGCAAGAGAGCTGCTGGTGGAGGACTATAACAAGAGATACTCACATGATATTCTGCGGTTCATAGTCAATGCTCACCCTCAAATCCTTATTGGTCTTGTCTTGAGTCAGGTCAAGGAGTTGATTAAGAGCGTCTTGGAGCTTGGGTTCTTGTTTGAAGGTCAGTAGCAACTGGTAATGGTAAAGGTTGTGGGTTCTGGAGACAGCTTTTGGGACAGGACCCAGATACCTGACTTGATCAGACAGGTGAGTTTTGAGCAGGTCCAGAAAAGCATAGCTGGCCTTAATGACTGCCTGCTCGTCCTTGTGGGAAATGGTCAGGGCAACGGTGTAAAAATAAGGTGGGTAGCCCAGCGCCCGTCGTATACCCATCTCGTAACGGTAAAATCCCTCGTAATCGTGATGTTTGGCAAAGGTAATGGCATAGTGATCGGGGTTGTAGGTCTGGATGATGACCTCCCCAGCCTTGTCCGCCCGACCAGCCCGACCAGCCACCTGGGTCAAGAGTTGGAAGGTCCGCTCGGATGCCCTGAAATCAGGCAGGTTGAGCGAGGTATCTGCATTTAAGACCCCGACCAAGGTCACATTCGGGAAATCCAGTCCCTTAGCAATCATCTGGGTCCCCAATAAAATGTCTGCTTTCCCATTGCCAAAAGCTTCTAACAGTTTCTGGTGACTACCTTTTTTCTTGGTTGTGTCCACATCCATCCTGAGAACTTTGGTTTCTGGAAAGAGCTGTTCCAGCTCATCAGCAGCCTTTTGCGTGCCTGTCCCGTAGTAGGAGATGGAGGCACTCTGACAGTTCGGACAGGTTCTGGGAATACCCTTGGTAAAGCCACAGTAGTGGCAGTTCATGGTGCGAGTGGTCATGTGTAGGGTCAGGGAGATGTCACAGTTGACACAATTATCCACATAAGAACAATCCCGACACATGACAAAGCTGGAGTATCCCCTGCGGTTGAGGAGAAGCACCACCTGCTCACCCTTGTTCAAGCGGTCACGGATCTTTTCGACCAAAGGCGGCGTAAAATTGCCCATCTCCTGCTGACCGATATAATCCCTAAAATCAACGACCTCCACCGTCGGAATGACCGCTAAGGGGTTAGCACGTTCGGTCAAGGTCAAGAGCTGATAAACCCCTTTGCTAGCACGAGCTCGTGATTCGATGGCGGGTGTCGCTGATCCGAGCACCAGAGCAGCCTTATGGTATTTGGCACGTAGCACCGCCACGTCTCTAGCGTGGTAGCGAGGGTTGGATTCTTGCTTATAGGTCGCCTCATGCTCCTCATCGATGATGATGGCTCCAATATTCTCTAAGGGAGCAAAAATAGCAGATCGGGCACCGACGACGACCTTAGCCTGTCCACGGCGGATTTTCAGCCATTCGTCGTACTTTTCCCCATCCGATAGCCCGGAGTGCATGATGGCCACCTGTCGACCAAAACGCGAGATAAAGCGACTGGTCATCTGTGGGGTCAGGACAATTTCAGGCACAAGGACAATAGCAGTTTTGCCCATCTTCAAGGTCTGGTCGATGATGTGGAGATAGACCTCGGTCTTACCAGACCCAGTCACCCCCTCTAGCAAAAAGGGTGAGCTCTCTTGACCGATGGCAGCAGTTACTGCGGTAACTGTCTCTTGTTGCTGGCTGTTGAGCTGGATAAACTCGGTCTGTTTGACCCCTTCAAAATAGACCCGACTACGACTCTCCTCGCGCTCAGTCACTAGCAGCACCCCTTGCTCTATAAACCAGTTAACCACAGCAGGCGAGAAGGTCTTATTGAGGTCACTGACCTTACCGTCATCTGGGTGTTTAGTTAGAAACTCAGCCAGCTCCAACCGTTTTGTTGCTCTTGAGGAAATAGCTGAGCGGTCGAGCTGGTCAAGATTGACCTGATAGTAGCGGACCGTTTTGATCTGCTTTTTATCTGTTGCCAGATAGACAACTTCAGCTTGACCAGTCTTAACCAGGTCTTTGACCTGAACCTGCTGGTCAGCAGTCAACTCTGCCAGCCTCATCTCTTTTTTCCCAGTTGGGAAAAGGTCTGAAACAAGATCAATCGAGGTAAGCTTGACCACCTTGTTATAAGCTGAATTGAGAAGGCTGGGCAGCATGGCTTTAAGCAGACTGATTTTATAAGAAAAGACTGTCCGACGCAAAGCGTCAGCCAAATCCAACTGTTCCTGATTGAGGACAGGCTCTAAATCCAAGACTGCTAGAACAGGCTTTAACGTCATGTCCTGATTAGCTATTTCTTCAAAACCAACCACAAAGCCTTGCAAGGGACGGTTTGTCGCTCCAAAGGGAACATGAACCCGTGAGCCAACTGCAATCAGAGCCACCAGCTCGTCAGGAACCAAGTAAGAGTAAGGCTGGTCGGTCTGTTTAAGTGGCAAATCGATGATAATCTGGGCAATTTTTGGCATGATGTGATACGGAAAAATCTAAGATTGGGGACAACCTTAGATTTTTTCTCCTTCTTCTTTTTCTTTTGCGATTTGTTCCTTGATTTTACGCTCTTCCTCTTCACGTTTGAGGCGTTCTGCTTCGATACGCGCCAGCACAGCTGCCCGTTTAGCATCTGGCTCTGGGTGAATGGTCACGAGACCCGCTTCAATTTCTTCCAAAGCACGCAGGGTTGATTTGACAGAGCTGAAACTTTTAGTCGTTGGCCTGGCACCCGCTTCAAGTTCGTGCGCTCGCTTGGCTTGGAGAACGCAAAGGGAGTATTTTGATGGCACCTTGTCCAGCAAGGTATCGATAGAAGGTTTTAACATCATATATCATAATCTCTTTTCTGTAAATATCGGAAAAATAGCAGAGCTAAACAAGTCTGAATCGACGATTAGCACTTATTCAGTATCTTTGCTGTTGTCTCACTTTGACCAAGGGCCTACTAGAGACAGCAGTTAGTTAGGCGAGGAGAGGTGGCGTATTCCTTTGACCAATTCCAGCAATGAGCAAAAACAACTTAAATGTCATTGATCATGTCATTGTAGTGACCGATGCAACGCTCTACGCGGAAATGCTCAACTTCAATAATTTTCTTAACCCGTTCAGCAGCCAGATGAACTTCATCGTTAACCACTGCGTAATCGTATTCTCGCATGAGGGCAATTTCCTCTTTGGCTCGTGCGATACGTTGGGCGATGACGTCTTCTGAGTCAGTCCCTCGACCGACCAGACGGTCTTGTAATTCTTCTAAATCAGGCGGTGTCAAAAAGATAAAGACCCCATCTGGCACCTTTTTCTGAACTTGAAGCGCCCCTTGGACCTCGATTTCGAGAAAAACGTCTATGCCCTTGTCCAAGGTTTCATTGACGTAGGTCAAGGGTGTGCCGTAGTAATTACCGACGTACTCTGCATACTCCAACATTTGACCGTTACGAATGAGCTCCTCAAACTCTTCGCGCGTGCGGAAGAAATAATCAACACCGTCAACCTCCCCAGGTCGTTGGGGACGAGTCGTCATCGAAACAGAGTAGGCAAATTTATTATCTGGGCTTGAAAAAATGGCTTCCCTTACTGTGCCTTTCCCGACACCGGATGGACCAGAAAAGACAATCAGCAATCCACGTTCAGACATGATAGGCTCCTTTTATGTTCTTCCCTCTAGTTTAACAGATAGAGGCTAAATTGGCAAGTAGGTTACTCTTTTCACACGACAAACGCATGAACCTCTGTTTGGTGTTTTATCCTTCCTCCTCCCTTTTTTGACTAGATGAGTTTTCTCAAATATTGATCAAAAGCCAAACTAAGGTGAAATTTCTTACGTCTGAGGCTCATCTTTTTGCCCACATCCAGTTGTTTTAAGACGGCTAGGCAGAACTTATCCATGACATTTCGGTTAAAAGCGAGTTGTTTGTTTAAGGTTTTATTGGCATCTTCTCTAAAAACGACATCTAATTGCCAATGAAGACTTTTAATAGCCCAATGCCCACGAACACAAGCAGCCAATTCTCGACCACTCACTTGAGTGCTCAAGATAAAATAACGTGTTTCAACTGTTTCCTTACTGCCCTTCTGGTAACGACAAGTCACCCGTCCCAAACTCTGAATGTGAGCCCAATCCGAGTGTTCCCTTCTCAACCAAGCAGCATCTGTAACAACCTCATAGAGGCGTTGTTCAACCTGTCCGTGTGCCTTTTCAATGGTTTCATAGGTATCCGAAATGGCCTCCTTATCCTCAAAGAAGGGGATAATATCTTCTAGCAGGTTCTTTTGATTTTCCTTGACCGCTAGGCAATAGTTGCCCTGCTTTTGGATAATCTTATTAGCGATGGCCTTTTGGGTTCCCATAGCATCTATACTAATCAGACAACCTTTAACAGAAATGTTGTCTAATAGGGCTGGAATAGCTGTGATTTCATTACTTTTTTCATCGGTTGCGACTTGACCGTAACAGATGCCCTGATCTGTCGCATAGGCAGACACCATGTGAAAGGCTTTTTGAGCGGCACTACCATTGCCCCTGATTGTTTTCCCATCAATAGCCAGAAGATTTTTGGCAAAGGTCGGAAAAGTGGTCGCAGACAGTCTAGCCTCTTCAAGTAGGTTTGACCACATCAACGTGACGGTTACCAAGACTTGAGGATCCAAGGTTGCGAAAACACGCTGCATGGTGTCATGAGAGGGAATCCCATTATCCAGTTTAAGAAGGGCACGCAAGGAAGACTCATAGGCCTTACCGAAATCTTCGATTTCCTCCTAGTATTCTGCTCCAGCTAGACGGGCAAAGAAAATGAGCAGGATAATATCAGACAACAGGTGATGGACTTTGCGATGGTCACGCAGGTCGTGAACAGACATTAAGAACTTGACAATCTCTGGCATAAAAACTCCTCCTCTAACTATTATAGCTAAAAAGAGGGAAAGTAGTCTGTGAAAGATGTTGAAAACGATGGTTTCTTCATGCGTTTGTCCTGCTCTTTTCACCAGAGAGACCCGCCAAATTGGTTTAAGTAAGGTGGACGCGGTACCTACACCCGGTGCGACATCCTCAAGTTTTCATGACTTTTCAGAAAATTATCAGGCGAGATATTTCACCTGCCTAGCTATCCACTGGTTTTTTCTAAAAGACTCAATATTTGCTTCATATCAGACAAGATGAGTTGACTTGATGATTCTTCACCAACAGTGGCGATTGTCCAGTCACTGCCAAATAAGTCACCAAAAAAACGCGTGACCTGACCCAGCTTTCCTGAGGCAATGGTCATGTAAGTCTGGTCTGGGTGAAGAGATTTAAAGCCTCGAGTGTAATTCATCATGTCAAGCACATCTTGCTCTGTCTGTGGGGTTAATACCAGTTTAACCACGCGAGGTGATAGGGCAGTTAGTTCTGAATAAATTTCCATGATATTGTCAGGAACTTTTTCAGTATCGTAATGAGAGAGAATAAGATTTGAAAAGGTCAGCAACTGATCAAAAATAGCTTGTCGCTCCTTGTAAGGCACTTCAATATAGTCAGGCTGATAGAGCTCTTGGACTTGCTTAATCAAATCCACATACACCTCATCAGGTAACCATTGCTGGCTATCTTTTTTCTGATGGCCTAAACTGAAGATTATTTCATAGCCTGAAAATCGTTCAAATATAACTGGAGCAACTGTTAAAATCTCTTCTGGAGGCAACATGTCTGCTCGCCACTCAATAAGCGTTGTTCCCTCATAATGACTGAGCTCAAGCGCCATTGCTTCTTCAAAGGATTTGGGCATAATCGGCACAAGAATATTCACTTAATGACCTCCATGATGATAACTTTTAGGTAGTTGCTACGAGCATCTACTGGATTAACCGTAAAATCACTTGGCAGTTGATAACGACTGATTTCACGATAAGCCAGTCTCCCCATACCTTGGTGAATCTGCTGGCGGAACTGGCGGAGACTTAGGTTGCTGGCATTTGTCGAAGCAATAATAAGACCGCCATCTGCTAAAAGCTCAACCGCCTGAGCCATCAATTTATGATAATCTTTAGCTACTGAAAAGGTTTGTTTTTTATTTCGAGCAAAACTCGGCGGGTCAAGAATGATCATATCATAGCTCAGCCCTTTTTTCTTAGCATAACGACAGTAGTCAAAAACATCCATCACAATAAAGCGGTGTGGACTGAGTGCTAAGCCATTCGCCGTAAAATGAGCCGCCGATAGCTCGCGACTACGTTTGGCTAAATCAACAGACGTCGTTTCACTAGCCCCGCCAATCGCTGCCGCAACAGAAAAAGCAGCCGTATAGGAAAACATATTGATCACTGATTTGCCCGCTGCCAAGCCATCTACAAGAGCTCCTTGAACCTCATGCTGGTCGAGAAAAATCCCCGTCATCAAACCATCGTTTAAAAACACGTTATAGCTGACACCATTTTCCAGTATCGTAAATTGTTCTGGTGCTTCCTGACCGTAGATATGTGCTGAAATGTGGCTTGCCCCTTGGAAGCGACATTTTTCGTAGCCTCCAATCATGTCTGGAAAGACCTCAAGAAAAGCCGACACAATCACATTTTTTAAGCTATAAACAAAGGAATTGTACCAAGAAAAAAGAGCATAGTCACCGTAACGATCAATCGTTAGACCCCCAAAGCAATCTCCATCTTGGTTAAACAAACGATAGGCTGTTGTCAAGTTAGAATGCTCAAGGACTTGTCGTTTAACCTTTGCTGCCTCAAACAGGGACACAAAATAAGCTTTATCAAGCTGAACAGGCGCTTGTGGCAATACCCAGCCAATCCCCCGCTGTTGTGGTGACAGATAAGCGCTTGCTAACTTTTTCTCGCGATTACTGTAGAGAGTCACTAGACCCTCTGGCAAATCTGCGGTCAACAAATCTTGTCCCTCTAAGACTTGTACACCTGACAATATTTTCTTTTCAGCACTAGGGCTGACAAACAGTTTAAACATAAAACCATTGTACCAGAAAAGCGACATTTTTACCAATGGCATTGACCACGACAAGCAGACAAGGTTTTTTTATGGTATAATTGGGTAAGATTGAAAAACTTTAGTAAGGACAGACCAAATGTGCTCATTTGCAGTCCTTGTGGTTCTGACTCATGATTATGTTAAGTAAGGGGGCTCTTATTTGAAAACATTACGTCAAAAGTTCTATCATACCTTGAGCTTTCGTCTGGGATTTCTGGCGGTACTGATTGGGTTTTATTGGCTAAAAAGCATGTGGGCTTATCATATTGACTTTCATTTGGGTTTAGAAAATCCCTATCAGCTTTTTTTAACCCTCATCAACCCTATTCCTTTGTCATTGCTAATTCTTGGAATAGCACTCTATGTTAAACAGACCAAGGCATTCTACGGAACCCTGTTAGGGCTTTATGGTTTGCTCAATCTGTTACTGGTCGCAAACGCTATTTATTTCAGGGAATTCTCAGACTTTATCACGATTACAACGATGCTAGCAACCAGCAAGGTATCTGCAGGGCTGGGCGATGCCGCACTTAATCTATTTAGGCCTTGGGACATTATCTATTTGCTTGATGTATTTTTCCTCGTTTACGCTTGGCGCAAGAAAATATTTCCACTAGATTCTAGACCCTTGACCAATCGTCTGGCCATAGCAGTGACCTCTTTTTCTGCTCTGCTATTTTCCATCAATCTCTTTTTAGCGGAAATCGACCGACCAGAACTGCTCAGTCGTGGCTTTTCCAACACCTATGTGGTTAGGGCCTTAGGACTGCCTGCCTTCCTCGGTTACGATGGGAATCAAACCTACAAGACGCAAAAAATCCGCTCAGAAGCTGATTCAGCAGACATGGCTATAGTGGCTGACTATGTGGCACAGCATCAGGTAAAACCAAACCCTGACTACTTTGGGCTGGCTAAAGGCAAAAATGTCATCGTCCTTCATCTGGAGAGTTTCCAGCAGTTTTTGATTGATTACAAACTACCTATTGACGGTGTTGAACACGAAGTTGCTCCCTTTCTCAACAGCCTCTATCATGACCAGCAAACCTTCTCCTTTGCTAATTTTTTCCATCAGGTTAAGGCTGGTAAAACCTCTGATTCTGAGACCCTAATGGAGTTATCTCTGTTCGGGCTAAATCAGGGTTCTTACTTTGTCCAATACGGTGGCGACAATACCCAGCAGGCTGCCCCTCATATTTTAGGGGAACTGGGCAATTATACCAGCGCCGTGTTTCATGGTAATATCGGTACATTTTGGAACCGCAACAGTGTGTATAAACAGTGGGGTTACGATTATTGGTTTGACCAATCCTACATGTCCAAGGCAACCCAGGAAAATTCCTTCCAATACGGTCTCAATGACAAGGTCATGTTTGCGGATTCCATTAAATACTTAGAACGGCTTCAACAACCGTTCTACACCAAATTTATTACTGTATCCAATCATTACCCTTATCAAAACCTCTCAGGAGATGAGCTTGGATTTCCTTTAGCCAAAACAAAAGACGACACCATCAATGGTTATTTTGCGACAGCTAACTACCTCGATGCGTCAATCAAGGCCTTCTTTGATTACCTCAAGGCTTCAGGGCTCTATGACAACTCGATTATCGTGATGTACGGGGATCACTACGGTATTTCAAATTCACGCAACACAGAACTAGCTAGCCTCATTGGTAAGAACCCTGAGACCTGGACAGATTATGATAACGCCATGCTGCAACGTGTCCCATTCATGATTCACATTCCTGGCATGGATAAGGGCTTTATTAGCCAGACTTTCGGTGGGGAAGTTGACGCATTGCCGACCTTGATGCACCTGATGGGCATTGATAACCAAGCCTTTATCCAGCTTGGACAAGACCTGCTCTCTAAAGACAACCAGCAGATTGTTGCCTTCAGGACATCTAACCATGTGATTGCACCTGATTACACGAGCTACGCTGGGAAAATTTATAAAACAGAGACCGGTGAAGAAATCACCAATCCTGACGACACTACTTCCGTGCGCGTTCAGGAGATTCGCGATGCGGCTAAGCAACAATTAAGCATGAGTGATAAGGTACAGACAGGTGATTTGTTGCGTTTTTATACGGGAAACGACTTACCAAAAGTGGATATTTCCGCTATTTCTTACATCGACAGTTTTGAGCGCTTGATTGCTATCGAGCAAGAGCTGGGGAAACAATCGAAGAGCCTCTACAGCCAGTTAGGCCAGAAATCAACGCAAAGCCTCTTCCAAGCTCCAACTTATTTGGAATTAAATCCACCACCTCCGTCAGAACCAACCACTAAAGCCAGTGACGCCGAAATGTCAGAAAGCAGTTCAACACCTTCTGATTAGATGACTTGCAGACGAATAGTTTCTACCCGCCCATGTCGCACCATGTGCGGGTATTTTCCCTAAAATCCACTTTTGTGGTATAATGAAGAGAAACTGTTTTCAATTAAGAAAAAATGGAGGAATCTATGTCAATTCAATCAGTCAATGCGATTCGTTTTTTAGGTATTGATGCCATTAACAAGGCCAACTCTGGTCACCCTGGAGTAGTGATGGGGGCAGCACCGATGGCTTACAGCCTCTTTACCCAGCACTTGCGCATCACACCAAACCAGCCAAACTGGATCAACCGTGACCGCTTTGTTTTATCAGCTGGTCATGGCTCTATGCTGTTGTATGCGCTCTTGCATTTGTCAGGCTATGCAGACTTGTCTATCGAAGAGCTGCAAAACTTCCGTCAGTGGGGTTCAAAGACCCCTGGTCACCCAGAAGTCACTCATACCGCAGGTGTGGATGCCACCTCTGGACCTCTTGGTCAAGGAATTTCGACAGCGGTTGGTTTTGCTCAAGCGGAGCGTTTCCTTGCTGCTAAGTACAACAAAGACGGCTTCCCACTCTTTGACCACTATACCTATGTCATCGCAGGTGATGGCGACTTCATGGAAGGGGTGTCGGCTGAGGCAGCGTCTTATGCTGGTCACCAAGGCTTGGACAAGCTGATTGTCCTCTATGATTCAAACGACATCTGCTTGGACGGTGAGACCAAGGATGCCTTCTCTGAAAATATCCGTGCCCGCTATGAGGCTTATGGCTGGCATACAACTCTCGTCGAAGACGGTACAGACCTCAAAGCGATTAGCTCTGCTATTGACCAAGCAAAAACAGCAGGCAAGCCATCTTTGATCGAGGTGAAGACCATTATCGGTCATGGTGCGCCAACCAAGGGTGGCTCCAATGCTGTCCATGGCGCACCTCTAGGGGCAGATGAAACGGCTGCGACCCGTGCCAACCTCGGCTGGGACTATGCACCATTTGAAGTGCCAGCAGATGTCTATGCGGACTTCAAGACCAATGTCGCTGAGCGTGGTCAAGCGGCTTATGACGCTTGGGAAAAATTGGTCGCAGACTACAAGGCAGCCTACCCAGAAGTAGCAGCAGAGATTGATGCGATGGTCGCAGGTCAAGCGCCTGTGACCATCACAGAAAAAGACTTCCCTGTCTATGAGAACGGCTTCTCTCAAGCCACTCGTAACTCATCACAAGATGCTCTCAACGCCGCAGCTGCGGTCTTGCCAACCTTCCTCGGTGGTTCAGCTGACTTGGCACATTCCAACATGACCTATATCAAAGCAGATGGCTTGCAGGATAAGAACCATCCGCTCAACCGCAACATTCAGTTTGGGGTGCGTGAGTTTGCTATGGGGACAATCTTGAACGGTATGGCGCTTCATGGCGGTCTGCGGGTCTACGGTGGCACCTTCTTTGTCTTCTCTGACTATGTCAAGGCTGCTATCCGCCTGTCTGCTATCCAAGAATTGCCAGTGACCTATGTCTTTACGCACGATTCGATTGCTGTCGGCGAAGATGGTCCAACCCATGAGCCGATTGAGCACTTGGCAGGTCTGCGTGCCATTCCAAACCTGACTGTGCTTCGCCCAGCAGATGCCCGTGAGACGCAGGCAGCTTGGCACCATGCCCTGACCAGCACCAAGACACCGACTGCCCTTGTCTTGACCCGTCAAAACTTGACTGTGGAAGAGGGCACAGACTTTGGCAAAGTGTCTAAAGGAGCGTATGTGGTTTATGAGACAGGCAGTGACTTTGATACGATCTTGATAGCTTCTGGTTCAGAGGTCAATCTGGCGGTCAAAGCGGCCAAGGTCTTGGCAGAAGAAGGTGGCAAGGTGCGTGTGGTATCCGTACCATCGACTGAACTCTTTGACGCTCAAGATGCCGCCTATAAAGAATCTGTTCTGCCAAACGCCATTCGCCGCCGTGTGGCGATCGAGATGGCAGCTACCCAAGGCTGGTACAAGTATGTCGGCTTAGATGGCGCAGTCATCGGTATCGACAAATTTGGTGCCTCAGCGCCAGCTCAAACAGTTATCGACAACTACGGCTTTACCGTCGAGCATGTCCTTAAAACCATTGCAGAGCTAAAATAGACTTAAACAGAAGTTGACGCGTCAACTTCTGTTTCTTTTATTGATTCTACTTTGTCAATACTTTGGTCTGAGTCGTTGAGAACAGCTGTTATTTCTTTATCATTTTCTTTAGGGGTTTCTTTGCTATCTTTTTTGTCTGGCAACTCTAGTTTGAAAAATCGGTAATGATAGGTATTCCCTTGAGATAAATTGACACTAACAACGAGGTAATTACTCTGATGAGTGTAGCTGGTACTCCCTTGAGCAAACTGATAAGAGCCCGAGGCTCTATCTGCCAATTCCTTAGTCAGCTCTGCCATTAAGCTGGCTTGTGCTTGCTGGTATTGCTGGGACTGCAGTTGAGCAGTGACCTGCACACGGTTGATGTAAAACTGTAACAACAAGGCAAAGACAGCAGCCATAAAGAGAGCGTAAAGCAAAATGCCAGCTTTAAGGCGTTTTGTCAAAAGCATAAACAAAGATCCTTTCTAAGCCCTTATCAAAAGTCACCTGCAAAGTGACGACTTCTCCTGACTGGCTGAAGTCTGCCGAGCTGACACCAAAAAGCATAGGCTGATAACCCCGACCGTCGGCGTTGCTTTTCCGAAAGTCGTCTGAGCGAAATTTTCCAAAACTAAGCGCTTGCCCCTCCTTAGTCAGATAAAGTCGGTTGCCTTCCAGCTTATCAAAAGTTGCACCTTGCCATTCTACACGCAAGTGCTGGCAAAAGAGAAGCCAATTGTCCTGATGATTGACGGTTAAGTAGCTGGTGTGACTGCTTAGCAATTTGGTCAATCCCTGATAAACGGATAAACTCCCTGCAATCACTAATAAAGCGATTAAACACTCTAAAAGCGTAAACCCTTTAACCCTAGTTTTTAGCAAGACTCATCACCTCCTTGCCCTCACTATAAACGGTAATACTACTGCTCGTTCGTGACACCTGTACACTGATGCCATTCAAGCTTAAACTGGATTGTCCTGTCTGGACAGCCATAGTAGCGACATTTAGTACCTCTTGTTGGTGTAGACGTTGGGCAACCGCAGCCTGATGCTGCCCCAGCTGACCGACAATAAGACTAGCGATTGTAACCAACACCCCGAGTGCTATTAAGCTCTCAAGGAGAATGTAAGCTTGTAATTGTTTTTTTATATTTACCACTCCCTATATACAGTTGATAGGTCACCTGCTGCTGTTTTGTTTGAAAAACTATTTTCGCTAGAGACGAGTTTCCACCCGCTGTCGAAAATTCAATTTGCCGCTCCGTGACCAAGGTCACTTCCTCAGGTAACGATAAGGTTTGATAGCCATTGGTGATTTGTCGACCACTTAAGTTTAACTGAACCGTAGCTTGCTGACTCAGGCTCAGCTGTTGGCTATCCTGATAAAGATGCTCAAAATGCATAAAAAATAATTTTGTCTGCACTGCTTGAAAGGTCTGATTGACCGCGCCTGATAGGCTAAGCACCAATAAACTAATCATAAACAGGACCAGTAAACTTTCAAGAAGAGTAAATCCTTTAGTTCGGCACGTTTTGAGCCACTTGATGTTCTGACACATATTTAACATAGTTGTCCGCCTGATCCTGAGTGATAAATTCTTCTGCGACTAAAGCTGATAAGCTAGCCTTATTAGCAGAGCCCATTTCATACATTTCAGCCTGACTTTCAACAACCTTAACGAGCGCACGTCCCCCAGATGCTTCGATTTTTTCTTTTTGCTTGCTGAGGTTAGGCACAAAAAGAAGCAGTAATACGCTCACAATAAGCAAAACAATAAGCATTTCAACTAATGTAAATCCTTTAACGGATTTTTTATGAATGGTTTTCAATAATTTTTTCATGGTATATTCTCCTTAAAAATTTGGCATATTTTGATAAATCGGTAAGAGCATGGCCGCATAAATCATGACAATCATTAGGGCAACAAATAGAAAGACCAGAGGTTGAATCAGCTGACTAGCTTGATTGAGTTTGTGAAAAAAAGTCTTCCAAGTTTCCTTAGCATAAAGTTCAAGTTCTTGACCCAAGCGCGATTTTACCTCACCGTAGGCTATCATCAAGCTCAATTCTCGCTTAAAAAAGGGATAGCTTAAAACCTTGTCATGAAAGGCTTGTCCAGCTAATAAAGCCCGCTGCATATCCAGACCAATCTCTTGAAAAAGCTGAGATTTTTGATCTTGCATGATCTGAACCACCTGCGCCAAATCCAATCCTTGTCCGATAAGGTTCCCCCATTCCCTGGCGTAGTAGGCGGTCAGGTAAAGGCTGATAAACTGCCCCAGATAGGGTATCTTACATAACTTGCTGTAGAGACTTATTTTGTCTATTTTTTTGGCAAAATAGCTGAGCAGTAGCCCGCTAAACGCCAGCCCTGCCATTATCCCTAGAAAAATAAGAGGAAAATGGTTGATCAGTGTTGTCGCTAGGTTTTCTCCCTCCAGCTGTGGCAAGAGGTAGTTCTTTAAGCCCAACATGATAAGGACGAGAAAAGCCAGGAGCATGAGTGGGTAAGTCGCTACTTCGATGAGTTTTTTACGAACGATGAGCACTTGCTCCAGATAATCTTCCAATCCTGCTAGACTCTTTTGTGTGTTGCCGTGGACATCGGCTAAGGCCAGCTGGGTCACCAGACCATCTGAAAATCCCAAATCAGCCAGCAACTGGGCCATTGATTTTCCTTCCAGTAGCGATTGCCGCATCTGGTCAGTATACACCGACGTTAGTAACCTGCTCCGTTCTAAAAAATTAACCATCTCGGTCAAGGTAAACCCGCTAGATAAGAGGTTGTGAAAGAGCTGAATCAACTTTTTTTGCTGTCTAAGTGATAATTTTTTCGACCCGTCCTTGTTGCTCAGTGAGATATCCTTGGTTAACCAAGTCATCAATTTTCTGGTTCCAACGACTTGGGTCGTGGTTGGCAATGTTTTCTGTTGCAATGTCAATTAAACCTCCTTTCCCGATTAGGCGTTGGTAGCAAACCCCAGCCAAGCAATTGTTCATTTCCTGGGGACTAACCCCCAGCTCCAACAGGCGTTCATAGACACCTGAGAGACTCTTAGCGTGAACAGTTGATAAAACAACAGCGCCTGTTAGACTAGCCCTCACCACTGCTCGAGCGGTCTCTGTGTCCCTGATTTCACCGATAATGAGCACATCTGGACGGTGGCGTAGTGACAATTTTATCAAATTATCATAGGTCATCCCAATGCTCTCATTAAGTTGCAGCTGTAAAAAACGGTCTTCCTTAATTTCGACAGGGTCTTCAATAGAAATAACCTGTTGCCCTGCGAACTTTTCACTGACGAGCTGATGCATGAGCGTTGTTTTTCCAGAACCAACCGGTCCTGCAAAGAGGTAGAGCCCTCGACGACCGACAACAGACTTAACCTGTTCCAGACCATCAAACCAATAAGCTAACTCTTGTTTACCATCAAAGAGCAGGCGGATAACTAGGCTTTCTAGACCTCTATAATCACCAACACTTGACAATCGTAGAGAAACTACTTTGCCCTCTCCAATATCATAATCACAAGAACCAAGTTGACTTCGACGTTTCTCTCCGACATTCATCCCAGCGACGAATTTAAAGTGGCTAATGACACTCGCCATCAGAGCTGCTTTTTCTTGTCCAAAAAACTGTCGCTCATCTCCGATCCTCATAAAAATATCGTAATCATCTTGTCTCGGAATCAGGTAAATATCCTGTGCTTGCCGTTCTCTCCCCTCTTCAATGAGGCGTTTTGCTATATCCTGTACCATAAGGCCTCCTGACTAGTTATTCGTAAGCAAGCAAAAAAAGATTGGCCTTAACCAATCTTTTTTAATTGACATGCTGATAGAGGGCGTACGGGATCGTTTCGGCGTTCAAATTGCTGTTGATGCTCGTCTTCTGGTAGCTCTTCCCAGTTTTTTAAGAGGGCTAGGGAGTGATATTCTTGTAATGATTCTTCACAATCATCACACCACGTTTGATGCTTGGTATCCCAAAAAGCCGCCAAAAGACTTGCTCGACTCTTATAAAATGGGTGACTGACCCGCAGATGGGTCCATTGCTTTTTAAAAGCACTCATGGCCTCATCAAAGGTATCATAATGCTGAACCTTGATAATATCATCTTTCCAATCATCTAAAAACCACCAGGGTTCAAATGCCCCATAAAGCTCTACAACTTGATACATACTCTTCCTCTTTTCGATTCTATTATAGCGAAATATGGCCAATAAGAAAAAGAATATGCTCATTTGTGAAATATTTTTAGTCCAGTCACCAGCAAATTTTCCTAGTCTCCGTAGGACAAATCGCTCAACAACTCCTCAACTGCCAAATCATCAGGAATCAACCTAAGGTAAGTTTGCAAGATTGTTTTAGCTTTTTCCAAGTCTCCTAGACGACGTAAAAGATAAGCATAAGCCAAGAGAAAATCTGGATTATCAGAAAGATCAGCAAAAGTCTGGTCATAAAGCACCAAAGCCTCATCTTCTCGATCTAAAGCCACATAGGCTTGTGCTAACTGCCATAAGGTCAATGGGTGGTCACTTATCTCTAAGCCTAAGCCAATAACCTCTTCATGCCTTTCCTGCTCCAAATAAAGATTTGATAAGCGGAGTTTTGCCTCCTCATTGTCCTCATCAAGAGCCAGCACCTCTTTGAGGTAAGTTTCAGACTGCACCGCGTCTGCTAACTCATAAGACAATTGCGATGCTAAAAGTAAAAGCTGTGTGTCAAAAGTGTTTTTACGCAGGGCTTGTTGCACCAGTCTAAGCGCCTCAGAAAATTGATCTTCTGCTTCTAAAGAGAGTGCATAGGGGTATTCGTAGCCTTCTATCTCTGGGCTAAGGGTTTCTAATTGCTTGAATAAAAGACAGGCTCTTTGCGTGTGATTAGTCTCGTAATAAAGCGTTGCCAGCTCAAGATTGGTCTGCCCATCGTATTCAATCTCCAAAGCCTTTTCCAAAAACTCAATCGCCGCCTCAAACTGTCCCAAACTGGCATAGGAACGACCGATTCGTTCATAAGTCGAAATCCCTGTCTGTTCTAACAAGAGGCGATTATCAAGTTTAGCGTAATGGGAAATCGCAGAGCTGTAATCTTCAAGTGCAAATTCTAGCTCTGCCAAGCCAAAAATCACCAAGGGCTCATCAGTTAATTGACTAGCCAAGACAAGCTTGTCCCTTGCCACATCCGTTAGCCCTTCGCTGTCATAGAGGTCTGCCAGAACTAGCAAAGCACTGATATAGTCGTCACTATCTTCCTCTATACGAGTGAGGTAGTCAAAGGCCAGAACTTTATCCCCATCTTCGTAGGCAATCTGGGCTAGGCTCAAGTTAACATGTGGGTATTGTTCTGATAACTGCTCATAAACCTGTCTGGCCTGTGGATAAAACCCTATCGCTTCTAGATACTCACCCAACTCTAGCAGCACATCGTCACTGTCATCTGCCAAGGCACGTTGAAAATACTTATCTGCTTTACGCAAGTCCTGCTGATCTAGACAGGCAATCATTTTTTCACTATTGGTCATCTGTTACCTCTTCCTGATAAAGCCCACTAACAATCTTGTACCAGTTGAACACCTCAGTGAGTATTACCTTAACGGAAGCATAGAGCGGAATCCCAAGCAACACACCCCAAAGACCAAACATAGACCCTGCTGTTAACAACACGAAAAGAATGGTGATCGGATGGATGCTCAGCTTATTCCCCAAGACCAAAGGTGTCACAAAGCGCCCCTCAATGGTTTGCTCAATCACAAAAACCAGAAGCACTTTTATCAGCATAAAGGGGCCTTCAACCAAACCAAGAATCACAACAGGAACCATGGCTAGGAAACTCCCTAGATAAGGAATCATATTAAGTATGCCAGCTAGAATCCCAAAGGTGATGGCATAAGGTAACCCGATAAGGCTAAACATGACTGAAAACATCAGACCAACAACGATGGCAACCGTTACTTGCCCTTGTACATAACCCGCCAACTGTTTGTTAATATCCGACAGAACACGGCGAGCTGGTTGCCGCATCTTTGTCGGTAAAAAAGCGGCAATCTTGTCTTTTAGTTGCTTGCCATCACGCAAGAGGTAAAAAATGATAAATGGTGCAATGAGGACAGCAACCGTTACTTTAGCAATTGCAGAAGCAAAATTGCTGGCCCAGTCGACAGCATTCTTTGAGAAGGTCTGGACATACTCAATAGCTTTTTGACCGACGGTGTCAACGATATCTGCTAGTTGAGGTCGTAAGGCTTCAAAACGATTGTCTTGTAACAGACTGGTCACCTGACTCTCAACGGTTTCAATATAGCTCGGTAAATTACTGAAAAAAGCGCCCAACTGTGTCTGGATCATCGGAATGATACTAGCAATACCTAAAATCATTAAGATAATCACACCGATAAAGGTGATGGTAATTGCCCAAACTTTCGATAGTCCCTGCTTTTCTAACCACAAGACAATCGGATCCAGCAAATAGTAAATCAGAGCAGAAATCACCAGCGGCAACATGACAATGGTCAAAAAGCCAATAACCGGCTCAAATAAAAAACTAATTTTGGTGAAAACCAATAAATTCAGAAAAAACAAGAGGCTGACTAAAAGAATGGTCACACTCTTACGGTTCAAAAACCACTTGAAAAACCAACTGAGGGTAAACGATTGTTTATCAGACTTCATCATAACTCCTTTCTCTATCTTGGCTCATTATCACCATAAAAAGTGACTTCTTTGCCAACTAACTGTTCGTTGTCATAAGTCAACTTGGCTGAAAAGAAGGGGCGATTGTCGATAATCCATTGGAACATCTCATAGTCTCCTTCCCAAGTTGGTTTGGTTAGCACCTGGTCGTAGGGGACCCATTCTAAGGTGCCTTCAACACAGTCCTCAACCAATTCGCCATCAACAGCTGTAACCCTAAATACATAAGTATACCAGTCGTGACCTGGTGTGAACTCTGGAAATGTGATTAGACCAGCCAGCTTCATCTCTTTGACAACCAAACCAGTTTCTTCATAGATTTCACGAATGGCACAATCTTCTGGACTTTCCCCTTTTTCTAACTTACCTCCAACACTAATCCATTTGCCCTCGTGAACATCATTGGGCTTTTTATTGCGGTGCATGAGTAAGAGTTCTTTGCCGTTGTCAATATAACAAATAGTTGCTAATTTTACCATAACAGCTCTCTTTCATCTTAGTTTCTCTTTATTATAGCATGTTCTGATGGAATTAGCTGAATTTTACCGTTCTGTTGTTCTCGACTGATAGATATGATATAATTTTACTATGAGAAAACACTTACAAACTATTTGGTCCAATCAATCATATCAGGAAGAAGAGCAATTCGTTTACTATTGTTCCTTTGATGAACAAAACGGTCGATTTGGAGAGTTAAAACCTTTGATTAGAACGCAACTGAAGGCAGTTATCCCTGAAGGAGATGGAAAATTTCTAGCCCTGACCCACCTTGACGGGCAAGACCAGCTTGTTTTTTTACCAAAAGATGAGCAGCTCCTCTCAGAACTTCAACCTACTAATCAAGCTGATCAGCTCTGCTATGATGCCGATAGGCATATTGCCTACACTCTAACTGACAAAGGCAAACTTTTATCAGCTTATGCCATCACGACTGAAAAAGAGCTGAAACCCTTGGGTAGCTTACCTCTAGATGATGTTGACCCAACCTTTATCACCCTCACACCAGATAAACTTCTGGCCATTGGTGACAAACATCGCCAGAGATTACTCATCTATGAGGTAGCAAACGATAGACTGAGTTTCGTTAATCAATTCAGCAGTCCTGACGAGCGCATCCCTTATCAACTGATTTTTCACCAAGCGACCAAAGTCTGCTATTTGATCAGTGAACACCAGATCATCCATACATTATTTTATGATGGTTACGGTGCTTTTGAGTACCACACTAGCCAAACTGATTCATCAATCCATTCGACTTCTCTCCTCGCCCCATCTGTCGGAGCAACTGCTGCCCATCTCTATCACACTCGTCCAACTTGTCCTTACTTGAGTGTTTTCGAGATTCTAGGTGACGGGTCCTTACAAAAACTCGCTCCCATCTCTATTAACCAAGAAGCGCTGAGTTTAACGGTGACACCAGCTTGTTCATTCCTTATTTTGATTGATCAAAACGGTACTCAAGCAACTAGCTTTGCGATTAACTCAGAAACAGGACAGCTCAGACATTGCGATCAGATTCATATTCCCAAACAAGCGACTTGCTTTATGCTAGAATTTATGGTGTAATAAAAACAACAAAAAGAAAGAGGACAACAATGAACACAACTGAATTGCTCGAAAAAATCAAAGAGCTCATCGCTAAAGGCGACATCAATGCTGCAAAAGAATTTATCAATGAAAACAAAGATAGCCTCGGTGACTATCTCGAGCAAGCAAAAGGTTTGCTTGACGGTCTGGATTTGAGTAAAGGTCTTGATGGTGTACTTGATAAGGCCAAAGACCTGGGACTTGATACAGATAAAGGTGCGGGTCTCATTGATAAAGCCAAAGGTTTGTTTAGCAAATAAACAGGTTAATACCAAAGCTCCTCTTCTTAAGTAAGGGGAGCTTTTGTCTATAAACAGTCCTAATGCACCCATATTAGTAAAATTTGTAAGAAAGACGTGCTTTATTTTTGCTTTTTTATAAAATCGTGCTATAATAGACTTATAAACTTTGACCAATACTGACCTTTATCGAATTGGTCAATTGATTAGGAGGTTTTTATGTTGTGTCACAATTGTAAATTAAACGACGCGACCATTCATCTCTATACCAACATGAATGGCAAGCAGGGGCAGATTGATCTCTGCCAAAACTGCTATAAAATTATCAAGTCTGAACCTAAACAAGGTGATGATCGCCCTCGGAACTTAGCGCAGGGTCTTGATCCCTTCTTTGATGACTTCTTCTCTGATTTGAACAACTTCCGCGCCTTTAGTGGCAATCTTCCCAATACGCCACCAACCCAATCTGGAGGGCGTGGCGGCAATAACGGTAACAATCGCCGACCAAATCACCCTGGTCAGTCTCCACAACAGGAGCAAGCCAAAGGTTTATTGGAAGAATTTGGCACCAATATCACTGATATTGCTCGACGAGGTGGGATTGACCCTGTGATTGGGCGTGACGAGGAAATCATCCGTGTGATTGAGATTCTCAATCGTCGTACCAAGAACAATCCTGTTCTCATCGGTGAGCCTGGGGTCGGAAAAACCGCTGTGGTTGAAGGACTAGCTCAGAAAATCATCGATGGTTCTGTTCCCCAAAAACTTCAAGGCAAACAAGTCATCCGACTTGATGTCGTCAGCTTGGTGCAAGGGACAGGTATCCGTGGGCAATTTGAAGAACGCATGCAAAAACTCATGGACGAACTCCGCAACCGTGATGATGTGATTCTCTTCATCGACGAAATCCATGAAATTGTTGGTGCTGGTGCTGCTGGCGATGGCAACATGGATGCTGGTAATATTTTGAAACCAGCTCTGGCACGCGGTGAGCTCCAGCTGGTCGGTGCAACAACGCTCAATGAATACCGCGTGATTGAAAAAGATGCTGCCCTAGAGCGCCGGATGCAGCCGGTTAAGGTCGATGAGCCAAGCGTTGAGGAAACCTTAATTATCCTCAAGGGCATTCAGAAAAAATACGAAGACTATCACCATGTCCGCTACACAGATGAGGCCATTGAAGCAGCGGCTGTCCTGTCTAATCGTTACATTCAAGACCGCTTCTTACCTGACAAGGCTATTGACCTTTTAGATGAGGCAGGTTCTAAGCTCAACTTGACCCTCAAATTTATCGATCCTAAAGACATTGATAAGCGCCTGATTGAGGCTGAAAACCTCAAGGCTCAGGCGACGAGGGATGAGGACTATGAACGTGCGGCTTACTTCCGTGACCAGATTGCCAAGTATAAAGAACTTCAGCAACAAAAACTGGATGAACAAGACACGCCAATCATTACTGAAAAAGTCATCGAAAGCATCATCGAGCAAAAAACCAATATTCCTGTTGGTGACCTCAAGGAAAAAGAGCAAACCCAACTGGTTAATCTCGCTAGCGACCTCAAAAGTGTGGTCATCGGTCAGGACGATGCTGTGGATAAGATTGCCAAGGCTATCCGTCGGAATCGCGTTGGTCTGGGCTCCCCAAACCGTCCCATCGGCTCCTTCCTCTTTGTCGGACCTACCGGTGTCGGCAAGACCGAGCTGTCCAAACAACTAGCTATCGAACTCTTTGGCTCAGCTGATAGCATGATTCGCTTTGACATGAGTGAGTATATGGAAAAACACGCAGTCGCCAAGCTCGTCGGAGCCCCTCCAGGCTATGTCGGCTATGAGGAGGCTGGGCAACTGACGGAAAAAGTCCGTCGCAACCCCTACTCTCTCATTCTCCTTGATGAGGTCGAAAAGGCTCATCCAGACGTCATGCACATGTTCTTACAGGTATTAGACGATGGACGTTTAACCGATGGGCAAGGACGGACCGTTAGTTTCAAGGATACCATCATCATCATGACCTCAAACGCTGGCACAGGTAAAGTTGAGGCTTCTGTTGGTTTTGGTGCTGCGCGCGAAGGGCGGAGCCAATCTGTCCTTGGTCAGTTGGGGAACTTTTTCAGTCCAGAATTCATGAACCGATTTGACGGTATCATCGAATTCCAGTCCCTTAGCAAGGACAATCTCCTCAGAATCGTTGACCTGATGTTGGCAACCGTTAAGGAATGCTTAGCACGGAATGACATTCAGCTAGATATCACTGACAAGGTCAAGGAAAAACTAGTCGATTTAGGCTACGATCCAAAGATGGGCGCTCGGCCATTACGCCGAACCATCCAAGACCATATCGAGGATGCCATCACTGACTTTTATCTAGAGCACCCAACTGAGAAACACCTCAAGGCAGTGCTCAACAGTAAAGGGGATATCACTATAAAAGCGGTGAAGGCCGTTGCTGAACCGACAACAGAAACTGCTGAATAAGATAAGAACCGCCAAACGTTAAAGTCTGGTGGTTTTTGAACTTGAGTAAAGCAATTCTGCTTAAATCGTGTTATAATGGCTATAAAAACAGGAGAACATCAGATGACAAACATCCCAACTTTTGGCGATAAGGTGGCTAGTGCCACATACCAAAATCGCTACGGTGTCTATGCGATTATCCCAAATGAGGAAAAGACCCATCTCATCCTCGTTCAGGCACCTAACGGGGCTTGGTTTCTGCCTGGTGGCGAGATTGAAGCGGGAGAAAACCATCAGATGGCTCTAGAGCGTGAATTGCTTGAAGAACTTGGGTTCTCAGCTCGTCTAGGGCAAGACCTTGGTCAGGCAGATGAGTACTTCTACTCTCGACACAGAGACACTCACTACTATCATCCCGCCTATCTCTATGCAGTAGAGTCTTTTTCAGAGGTCAGCAAACCCTTGGAAGACTTTAATACGCTAGCTTGGTTTCCAATTGAGGAGGCCAAAACCAAGCTCAAGCGAGGTAGCCATCGCTGGGGTATTGAGCAGTGGCAAAAAAATAATTAAATTTAAGGCATTTTTGTCCTTTTTAAGACCTTTCGTGATATAATAAAAAAGGAATCCTAAATGAAAAGAGGATATGCCCATGCGGCTGATTAATGTGACCGGTAGCCATCCTGAATTGGTCAAGAATCAACTCAAATATACCGATGCCTTTTTGGTAGAGGTTTATTCGGCAGGCAACACCGATGTGGTTTTCTCAGAAGCACCAACACACTACGAGCTTCTCATCACCAACAAATATCGTGCCATCAAGTCAGCCGAGTTAGATAAAATTCGAGAATTTTTCTTTAAGCGTAAAATCCACCCTAACAAAGCGATGATGGAGTTAGTCAAAACTGTTCACATGGATAAACTCATTGAAATTTCTATTCCTATTCGCCAAGTCTGAGGTTCTTCCTCAGCCTTCTTACTATTTATGAAGGAGAAATTATGACCATCAAACTCGTTGCAGTCGACATTGACGGCACCTTACTGACCAGCAACCGCACCGTTACCCCTCAAGTCTACCAGGCAGTGCAAGAAGCCAAAGCGGCCGGTGTCAAGATTGTGATTACAACTGGGCGCCCAATTGCTGGGGTGACAGAACTGCTGTCCGATCTCAACCTACAAGACGAGGGGGACTATGTTATTACCTTTAACGGCGGTCTAGTACAAGACACCTCTTCTGGTCAGGAATTGGTCAAGGAGACCGTCAGCTACGACGATTACTTGGATATTGAATTGCTGGCGCGTAAACTAGGTGTTCACATGCATGCCATCACTAAGGATGGTATCTATACTGCCAATCGTAACATCGGCAAATACACTGTCCACGAGGCTCAGCTAGTTTCCATGCCTGTTTTTTATCGCACACCAGAAGAAATGGCAGACAAAGAAATCGTTAAAATCATGTTCATCGATGAGCCAGAAATCTTAGATGAGGCCATTGCGAGAATCCCAGCTGACTATCATGACCGTTTCGGCCTTGTCAAATCTCAACCCTTTTACCTAGAAATTGTCAATAAAGCAGGCAGCAAGGGCAATGCCATCAAGCATCTAGCAAACAAGCTAGGCATTGACATGAGCCAGACGATGGCTATCGGTGACGAAGAAAATGACCGATCCATGCTGGAAGTGGTTGCTGTCCCTGTTGTCATGGCAAACGGTAATCCTGAACTCAAAAAAATTGCTAAGCACATCACCCTCTCCAACGATGAGAGTGGCGTCGCTCATGCGATCAAAACTTGGGTGTTAGGGTGTTAGGTAAAGAATAACTGATATCAGAAAACTCTGGACGACATGCCCAGAGTTTTTCAGATTATTTCACTGCTTCAAGAAGCGCCAAGAAGCTAGCTGGTTCAAGCGATGCACCACCAACAAGGGCACCGTCGACATCTGGACAAGCCATGTACTCTGCGATGTTAGCTGGGTTAACAGAACCACCGTATTGCACACGAACTTTGTCAGCAACTTCTTGACCGAAGTCACGAGCAACCACATCACGAACGGCTTTACACATGTTTTGCGCATCATCTTTGGTTGCTGATTTACCTGTACCGATTGCCCAGATTGGCTCGTAGGCAATAACGAGTGAAGCTACTTGTTCAGCTGACAAGCCTTTGAGCGCTGCTGATACTTGAGCACCGACAAAGTCAACTGCCTGACCTGATTCATAAGTCTCAAGGCTCTCACCACAGCAGATGATTGGGGTCATACCATTACGGAAAATAGCATGCGCTTTTTTGTTGATGTCCTCATCTGTCTCATGGAAGTAATCACGACGCTCAGAGTGACCAATAATGACATACTCAACACCGAGAGCAGCGATAGTTTTCGGGCTATTTTCACCAGTAAAGGCACCAGCATCCTCAAAATGACAGTTTTGCGCAGCAACTTGCAACTGAGAGTTAGCTTTGCTTAAGCCTTTTTTCATCCCTTCAAGGAAAATAGCTGGCGCACCGATAACAGCATCAACCAGGTTGTTTGATGGGATAGCCAACTCAACTTGTGAGATAAATTCGCGCGCTTCTGCAGGCACCTTGTTCATCTTCCAGTTTCCGGCGATAATGGGTTTACGTGACATGTCACATACCTCTTTCTTATTTTTCTTTATTCCATGAGATGTTCTAATCATTTTTCACAGAATATTACCCTTCTATTTTACCATATTTCTCTCAAGCAAGAAAGTTTTTTGTGAGGTAATAGACAAGAAAAAGACCCATTTGGGTCTTTTTCAAGGTCTGACTTAATTTATTCGCAAATCGATTAGGCTTCGATTGAAGAAACGATACCTGAACCAACAGTACGGCCACCCTCACGGATAGAGAATGTAGTACCTTGCTCAACGGCGATTGGGTGGATCAACTCAACGTCGATTGTCACGTTATCACCAGGCATTACCATTTCAGTACCAGCAGGCAATTCGATTGAACCTGTCACGTCAGTTGTACGGAAGTAGAACTGTGGACGGTAGTTGTTGAAGAATGGTGTATGACGACCACCTTCTTCTTTAGTAAGGATATAAACCTCACCTTTGAATTTAGTGTGTGGCTTGATTGATCCTGGTTTAGCGATAACTTGTCCACGCTCGATTTCATCACGTTGTACACCACGAAGAAGGATACCAACGTTATCACCAGCAAGACCTTCGTCAAGTTGCTTACGGAACATTTCAACACCTGTTACGATAGCTTTACGAGTTTCTTCAGTGATACCAACGATTTCGATTTCGTCGTTGACACGAACAGTACCACGGTCGATACGACCTGAAGCTACTGTACCACGACCAGTGATTGAGAACACGTCCTCAACTGGCAACAAGAGTGGCTTGTCAGTGTCACGCTCTGGTTCTGGAATGTAGCTGTCAACTGTAGCCATCAATTCCATAACGATGTCTTCGTACTTCTCATCACCTTCAAGGGCTTTAAGAGCTGAACCTTGGATAACTGGAAGATCATCACCTGGGAAGTCGTATTCTGAAAGAAGGTCACGGATTTCCATTTCAACCAACTCAAGAAGCTCTTCGTCATCAACAAGGTCAATCTTGTTCATGAAAACGATAAGGTGTTTAACACCTACCTGACGAGAAAGCAAGATGTGCTCACGAGTTTGTGGCATAGGACCATCAGTAGAAGCTACTACGAGGATCGCACCATCCATCTGAGCAGCACCAGTGATCATGTTTTTAACGTAGTCCGCGTGTCCTGGAGCGTCGATGTGAGCGTAGTGGCGTGATTCAGTTTCGTACTCAACGTGTGCAGTGTTGATAGTGATACCGCGCTCGCGCTCTTCTGGAGCAGCATCGATAGACGCATAGTCTTTTGGTTGGTTAACTGATGACGGCAAGCGACGTGCCAATACAGTTGTGATAGCTGCAGTCAAAGTAGTTTTACCGTGGTCAACGTGTCCGATAGTACCGACGTTAACGTGGGGTTTGCTACGATCGTATTTTTCTTTTGCCATTGTAGGAAAAGCCTCCATATAAAATATATTTTATAGATAGACCGTAGGCAATACAGTCTAACCTTACTTTACTATTCTACCAGATTAGCTAGAAATTGCAAGTGTTTTGTGTTCTTTTCCGAAATTATTCTACATCAAGCGTATGGTAAGGTTGAATTTGAACATGGTGACCGATGTTTGAGCCAAAAATCCAGTCAGCTTTCTCAAGGGAGGAAAAGTTTTCTGCTCGACCAGTTAGGATGACACCTGCAAATTTAGCTGTTTGAGCATCTGGATTTGCCTTGAGGTAAGTCTCTACGTCTTTCGATGTACTCATCTGCTCACCGTCAGGTCCGCCATAGGTTGACCCTAGCCAACCTTTATTGAGAACTTGGTTAAGATAGGCGACAAAGAAACTATAACTGTTGGCAAAGCCTTCTCGAGCTGAAGTGGTTTTTTGACCGACACGGTCCTTGTAGTAGGTCTCAATCTCTTCTGCCGTCATGCCTTTAGTATTCTTCTCATCCTCTTGTTGCTGTTGATAAGAGCTAGGCGTATCGGGGTCGCCTTCAAACCCAAACAAATCACGGTTTAGTCCTGCGGTATTATTATTAGACTGGGTGCCGATCCAATACCAGTTGATTTTGAGGTTATTAGGAACCAGCTCTGCTATTTCCTCAAAAGTATAAGGCTTATCAAAGGTGACCGCCATCTCAACAGCCTGACCGCTCATCTGAGGAAGCAAACTGATGTCCTGAGTCAGTTGGTGATAGCTTTCTCCCTTATACTGGTAAGCAGTGTTAAAGAAATGAGGCATCTTGTAACCTCCGCCATAAGTGTAGGTGGCAGTGCCTTTTTTATCTGAATAGCCACCAGACGATTGCCCCCCCCCCGAACAAGGGTCTAAGGCTGTAAGGAAGTTCCAAGGTCTCATAGGGCACTTCTATCCCTGCAATATCCTTAGTCTGGTCGACATGAAAGGTCCCTGTGTACTGGGAGGTTGGGTTAAAATAAGCGGTTTTATAGTCAATGTTAGGCTGGCTGACTTCTGCCATGAACTGATAGTAGTCACGAACGTGCTGACCATTTCGAGCAGTTAATTCGCTAAGTCCAAAGTTAAGTGCTAGAAGGGCAGCGCTACTGCCTAGTGTCGCTAAAACTGCCGTTTTTAGCAGGTGTTTGCGTTTATTTTTCTTAGTATTAATTTCAAATGTTTTCATGATATTTCCTTTCGTTAATGGGGTAAGTTAAGGAGGCTACCATCAAGTCCTTGAGCTTCTAAGTGAACCCTTAGGGCCTTTCTGGCACGGTAAAGGGAAACCTTGACCTGTGCTTGACTGATACCCAGTAGATGAGCCGTTTCCTTGACGGACAAATCCTGAAAATAATAAGCATCAAGCACCAGTCCAAACTTCTCTGGTAGGCTAGATATGGCCTGATAAAGGTAATCATAGTCTTCTCCATCATAGACGGTCAGCTGGTCGGGCTTAAAAAACTCGGTCTGCAAGATCTCATGATAACGCTTATCTCTACGGTATTTATCGATATAGGTGCGAATAGCTGAGCGGTACAACCAAGCCCGTAGCTTGTCATAAGGCAGAACAATGTCCGTCTCAAGGATTTTAACCAAAACGTCTTGGGCAATGTCCTGACTGTCTGCCTGGCTGGCACCTGATTTTTGGAGATAAAAGCTAATTTCTTGTGCAATCACAAGAATAGCTTCTTCATAATCATCTAAGCGGATAGGCTCACCTCCTTCCTGATGGTTGAAAGTAGCTACATGATTTACCAGATTTATCTCTACTGATGCGAGCTCTAACATCAAGTAGCGCTAGGTTTTAATTTCTGGCAATCCTTCGATCCTTCGCTAGCTCCTCTTCACTAAGATAACAAATAAGAAGTTCTGTTGGTTACAAAAAAATTCGCCGTAGCGAATTTTACTGCTGATTTAACTCTCTTAGGATACTGGCTCGTTTTTCATTGGCATCGATATTGAGCACAATACCAATGGCAACAGAAATCGTTAACAAACTATTGCCTCCTTGCGAGAGAAAAGGGAAGGTCACTCCTGTTGATGGAATTAAGCCAGAGATACCGCCGACATTGACAAAGACCTGCACCAGCAACATCGCCCCGATACCCAAAGCCAGCATACTGTTAAAGTCATCTTTTGCTTTTAGACCAACATTGAGTATTCGTAAAATTAGGAAAAACACTAAAGCTAAAATCAGACCAGCACCGATTAAGCCAAATTCCTCAATGACGATGGAAAAGACAAAGTCGGTGTGCGCTTCAGGTAAGTAGCCATTTTTTTCAATAGAATTTCCTAAGCCACGACCAAACCAGCCACCATTAGACATGGCGTAGTAGGAATGCGCCATCTGCAAGCCTGAGTCTGTCAAATCTTTGAAAGGGTTGAAAAAGGCTGCAAATCGCTTGGCCACGTGACCAAATAGCGGGATTTTTGCGACCAGCTCCACCCCTATCAGCCCGATTAATCCTAAAAAGACCGTCGAGGCTGTTGCAATCAAGCCCAATAAACCTGTAAACCAGCGGTGAGCTATCCCACTGAGGACATACATGATAACTGACGTCAACACAATAATGGTCGCATTTCCAAGGTCTGGTTGGACAACAACCAAGGCAATCAATATCAACAGATAAGTCCGCCAGTCAAAAAAGTGCCTCGGTAAAATCGTATCACGAGTAAGAGCCCTGTAATCATAATTAGTAATTGATTTTTGTCGCTTGGCAAAAGCGAACGCCAGCAACCAGACCACGATAAGTTTGAGATATTCAGCAGCCTGAATACTTTTACCAGCAAATTGCAACCAGCCATTAGCACCATTAGTTTCTTCCCCTGAAAACAAAGTCAATACTAAAAGTACCAGTTCGACTAAAACAGCAAGAAAGAGAAGATGAGAATTTCTCAAAAATTTTAAGCGCAAGTGGTAAATAAACCAAATCGCAGCGAGACTAACCAGCCAAAAAATGGTCTGGTTCCGAACGAGTGCAAAGGGAGATGCCTCCCAATAGACCAAATCCGCACTGGTTGACGAGTAAACCACAATCAAACCAAGCACTGACAAAATCAGGTAAGGGACAAAAATAGAATAATTTAGTAAAAGTCTTTTTTTTATCTTCATTGCTTCATATCATTTCTTAGCATTGAGCCTGGGACAAGATGTCTAGGCTCTTTATTTTCTGTCATTAAGTAAAGTGAAGTGGAAAACTCTTGACTAATTTTGTAAGCTCTAGAGTTTTCCCTATCCATTCACGAGCACTTTAGCTTCCATAAACTTGGGTTGAGTAATTGACCCTGAAGGAGAGAAATCATGAGTTGCAAAACGACTTTCCCCACAACAGGCTAAAACTATCAGCTGAAAAATCCTGACAGCTGTAGCCAGCTTTGCTTGCTCAACCAGTTAGCTTAAGACTGTTTAAGCCGACAGAGTTAAATTAACACCTCATCGAAATCAGGTGACTTAGCGGTGTTTTTCTAGTCCTACCACCATTATAACAGCTTTTGTCTAAAAATGCCAAAAACAAAAAAACTAGGCGCAATCCACGCGCCTAGAAAAATGAAAGGAGCTTATTAGTTAATCCGTAGGAGACCTACACCACCTTCTTCACGACGGTAGAGAATATTGGTTCTCTTGTCTTCGGTATCAGTAAAGACAAAGAAGTCATGACCGAGCAAGTCCATTTGAAGGAGGGCTTCATCAATATCCATCTCATACGGTGTGAGGTTTTTGGTCCGAACCACGTTAATTGGCAACAAGTCATCATCGGCAGTCTCTTCGAATTCAGGTGCAAAGACTTGGGCTGTTGGTAATTTTTCACGGTGTTTGCGGGCAATTTTTGTCTTGTTTTTACGAATCTGACGTTCAATTTTATCCACAACAAGGTCAATAGAGCCGTACATATCCTGAGAGACATCTTCAGCACGAAGGGTCAGATTGCCGAGAGGAATGGTCACTTCCACTTTTGCTGTTTTTTCGCGGTAGACTTTGAGGTTAACACGAGCATCCAAGTCTTGATCTTCATGGAAATATTTCTCTATCTTGGCAACCTTGGTTTCAACATAATCACGCAAGGCTTCGGTGACTTCGATGTTTTCACCACGAATACTAAATTTAATCATATAGATTCCTCTTTTCTAAACGCTAGGCGTCTTTCTTTATTTTTATTATAGCACACGTCAAAAGAAAATGCAACCGTTTTCTACCTTGCTAGTGAAAAAGTTTTCACTTCTTCCACCCCATTTTCAAGTAAAAGCCTTGTAATGACTGCGATTGTAGCCCCAGTTGTGTAAATATCATCGACCAAAATAATTTTTTTAGACAGATTGCATCCAACCAACAACTCATATTTTGGCTGACTCTCCAAACGTTCCTTGCGGCTCTTGCTTGATTGTTTAAGACCTTCACCCTTTGCCAAGATGTTGTGATAACTTACCCCAGCCGCCTCAAGGAGACCCTCGACTTGATTGAAGCCCCGCTCTTCTCGCGTTTGGGGACTGACTGGAACAGGCACGACCTGATAATCACGGTAAGGTTTCAAGGCTTCTTTGACGTCTTTGGCAAATAGCTGAGCTAACACATAGTCACCAAAAAACTTATAGAGAGAAAAGTAACTCTTCATCGCCTCGTTGTAACGGTAAAGCGCAAAATGATTGATGTTAACCCCACGCTCTTGCCAATAAAGACAATCCGCACAGCTTCCGTTGGTCAGCTCCTTGTAACAAGTCGGACAATGGGATGCCCCGATACGGACAAACTGCTCCCTGCAAGACTGGCAAATCATCTGCCTGTCTTGGTAGAGGCACAGGATGGCCCAGAAAGTCGTTGACTGGTCTAGGTCTTGACGGCATAGCAAGCAAGTCATGCTAGTCCCCCTTTTTTATTCATCTCTTTTATTTCTGTTATCACGCGGTTGATGTGTACTGTTACCCCATCGTGGAAAAAGATTAACTCTCCAGTTGGACGCTCTTTACTGCGACCCACTCGACCTGAAATCTGAATTAAACTCGATGCCGTGTAAAGTTTATGATTACTCCAGAGGACAAAAACATCAACACACGGAAAGGTGACCCCCCTTTCTAAGATCGTTGTGGTAACCAAAATACGTAAGCGCCCTTGCCTAAAATCCTCCACCTGGTCGGCTCTTTCTTGTGTCTGACTGGAAACAAATCCAATCGTCTCTTCTGGGAAATACAATGACAGAAGCCGGTGAAATTCTTGCCCCAAGGCAATATGAGGAAAGAAAATCAAGAGCGGGTAGCCTATTTTTGCTTGTCTTGTTAAATAGTTAAGCAGTTTTTTAGGCAACCTGCCTTTGGTCATACTGTCCAGTAAACCTGCCAGCCAGACAGGCGTCGGAATAACCAAAGGATTCCCATGAAAACGCCTTGCTAAATGAACTTTTTTGAGCTGTTTAGCACGCACCTGCCTGTCTAACTGTTCAGTTGATGTTGCCGTCAGGTAAATTTTGCTGCCTGATGGTTTCAAGGCACGCTCGACCGCATGATAGAGGCTGGCATTATCCACAAAAGGGAAAGCATCAACCTCATCAATGATAACCAACTCAAAAGCTTGATAGAACTTGTACAGCTGATGGACTGTGGCAATGACTAAAGGCGCCCTAGTGTACGGATCACTATCCCCATGCAAGAGCACCGTGGAACAGGTAACATCTCTCTTCAATCGACTATATAATTCCTTACAGACATCAATCCTCGGACTGACAACCGCCACTGCCTGCCCTTGGGATAGGACTTGTTCCAAGACAGGATAAATCATTTCGGTCTTGCCAGCGCCTGTGACAGCATGGACGAGGATATTTTCTTTGGCTGCTTGAGCCTTTATCAACTGGTTAGACACTTCCTCCTGATAAGGAGTCAACGTCCCTGTCCAGTTTAGAACAGACCCTGTTGAAAAGTCTTGTTGTTTAAAGGTATAGAGGGGCTGAACACTGGTCACCCGACCCATGGTAATACAGTCCCTGCAGTAACGAGCTCCTGATGGGAGTTGATAGGCCATACTACCTAGACACCGAGCACATGATAATTGTTTCTTGTGCTCTTGTGTTGATGGCAAGTATGTCGCCAATTCACGTTCTTGTGGACTGAGTTGATGAAAGGTGAAGCACCGCCCTAGATAATCTTCTGGTATCGTCATATCTAGCTATTCGTAAAACCTTTGCCAAAACCATTAAAAATCGGTAAAATAAACCTATGAACTATAAGACCATCAAAACCGACGGTATCGTCGAGCAAGACATCAAAAAGTCTCGCTTCATCTGCCACCTCAAGCGAGTAGAAACAGAGGACGACGCCAGAGACTACATTGCTAGTATCAAAAAACAACACCACAAGGCCAACCATTCCTGCTCTGCTATGATTATTGGCAAAAAAAGTGAGATTAAACGTTCGAGTGATGACGGCGAACCCTCAGGAACGGCTGGTGTTCCCATGTTGACGGTGCTTGAGAAACAGGAGCTGACCAACGTGGTGGCAGTCGTGACCCGCTATTTTGGCGGGATTAAGCTGGGCGCTGGCGGACTTATTCGAGCTTACGCGGGAAGTGTGGCTGGCACCATAGCAGAGCTGGGTCGCGTTGAGGTCAAACGCTTGGAGGGACTAGCGATTACTCTGACTTATCCCCAGTACCAGACTTACGCCAATTTCTTAGCTAGTGAAGGTTTAGAGGAGATGGAGACTGATTTTCAAGCCGACATCACAACCAGGGTTTATCTGGATAAGGAAGCCATTCCTGATTTTGTTAACCGTCTGACAGACTATTATCAGGGCAAGGTGGTCGCGACGCCTTCTGGCAGTCAGATTATTGAAGTGAATCTGCATTAAGTTTAATATAGAAAATTCCACCTAAAAATTAGATGGAATTAACTTAATCTTTTTCTATGATACGTTTAAAATAAGTATTGACTCTTATTATTGATAGGCAACAACATTATAGGTTTCAATAACAATAGGACGATAGGTAGTAATGCTTCTAACAACTTGATTTCCTCTAGAAGTATCAACATAATCAATTCGGTATTCTCTCAATTGGACGTCCACCTCAATGGCCAATCGTGAGTTACGATTGGGGTTAGCTGGCGTATCAATACTTACCCCTCTTCCTAAAGAGCCTGATATGCCGTATGTGACGCCATTGTAATTGAACGAACTATTCACCGTAATTGTATTAGTCAATGTTAGGTTATAAGAACTAGCTTTACTCCAGTAAGGTGTCAATGGATTATAGCCAACAAATTTTCTTCCAATGGAAATATTCCGAACAAACCTCTCTCGTGGCTGAATTGGATTATAATATCTCAGTTCTCGTTGATATTGCAGTTGTTCAAAAGCTAGCTTATCTTGAGCAGAAACAAAAAAGTAAGTATCACCATTTCGGTCAGTTACTGAGAACGGACTGGTTAGCTGAATCACGGCAGGCGTTGCTTGCTCCTCTAGATTGCTGGCAAAAACAGTAGTTGTTCCCAATGTAAATGAAGCTAAGGCAATAGTGAATACTATGCTGAAAAATTTTTGAATAGTTGTCATCGTTTGTTCCTCCTTAGATACATTTGGTAAATAATTAAGAAAAAGATTAAGCTGACAAGTAAAGTATAGGCCGTACAAACAGCATAGGTTGCCCAAGGCTCATAGAGAATAAAACGACCGTCGACAAATAAGAAAGCAGCAAGTAATGACAGCAGTAATGTTAATAAACTAATAAAACTCTCTGTTCTCATAGATAAACACCTCCAAATCGAAACCGTTTCCCTTATTTTTATTGTAATCGTTTTCTTTGTTTGTGTCAACTATTGTCAACTATTGTCAACTATTGTCAACTATTGTCAACTATTGTCAACTATTGTCAACTATTGTCAACTATTTTGTCTGTTAAATTTTATTACCCATGTCTACATCTAATAATGTAAATCAATTATTCGATCAGTTAATAATATTAGATAAACTTCGCCAATTATCACAATTTTTGAACCTAGCCCATTGTTAAGGACAAGGACTATAATGAAAGCCTATCACCCTGATAAAAAACTGGTATTTTACTTCTGCTCTGCTATTTCTTATAATAAAGAAAAAAGTAATAGAGGTGTCTTATGGCAAAGATTTTCAACAACATCCGTGAGCTAGTTGGGCAAACCCCAATCGTGAAACTCAATCGTTTAGTCCCTGAAGGTGCAGCTGATGTCTATGTCAAGCTGGAGTACTTTAACCCTGGGTCATCTGTCAAAGACCGTATCGCCCTCAACATGATTGAGACTGCGGAGCGTGATGGATTGATTAAACCGGGTGACACCATCATTGAACCGACATCTGGAAACACAGGCATCGGTCTGGCTTGGGTTGGTGCTTCTAAGGGGTATAAGGTCGTGATTGTCATGCCTGAGACCATGAGCTTGGAGCGTCGGAAACTGATTCAGGCTTATGGGGCAGAGCTGGTCTTAATCCCAGGGGCAGAAGGCATGAGAGGAGCCATCGCTAAAGCTGAAGAACTGGCTAAAGAACGTCAAGGCTTTATCCCCATGCAGTTCCAAAATGCTGCTAATCCAGCTGTTCACGAAGCAACAACTGGTTCTGAAATCTTAGAAGCCTTTGGTGAAACCGGTCTTGACGCCTTTGTCTCTGGTGTCGGAACAGGAGGGACAGTGACCGGCGTTTCTAGGGTGCTCAAGGCTGCTAATCCTGACATCAAGATTTATGCCGTAGAGGCTGATGAATCAGCTATCTTATCAGGAGAAAAACCTGGTCCGCACAAAATTCAGGGCATCTCAGCTGGCTTTATTCCTGAGACGCTTGACACGACCAGCTACGATGGTATTGTCCGTGTGACTTCCGATGATGCCATTGCGACAACGCGTACTGTAGGTGGGTCAGAAGGCTTCCTGGTCGGTATCTCATCAGGCGCAGCCATTCACGCTGCCATCGAGGTCGCTAAAGAGCTGGGTGCTGGCAAAAAAGTTCTCGCCATCCTAGCAGATAACGGAGAACGCTACCTGTCCTTACCGGCATTTGATTTTGAAAATTAAATCGTGTATCATTTGGAGAAAGTCTGAATAAAGGCTTTCTCTCATTTTATATCTTTAGAAAGGACTGTCTCATGACGGCAAAACGCCTGACCTTAGCATCACTCTTTATGGGGCTAACCATCTTGCTCAGTGCTAGTTTCCTATCAATTCCTGTGCCTGGAGGACACTTTTATTTTAACGGCATCATTATTTTTTTAACAGCTTTACTTTTTAAGCCAAAAGAAGCAGTAATCATTGCTGGTTTTGGGTCTTTTTGGGTGATTTCTTTTTCTATCCAGGACCCATGTTTGTGACCCTGATCACCCACAGCCTGCGGGTATTGGCGATTGCCTTATTCGTTAAGGGGAGAGGACTTCCAGCCCCCAAACAGCTGGTTATCCCAGCCCTCTTGGCTAGGGCAATTATCGATAATATCGGCTATTTTCTCGGACGAGCCTTTGTCTACCGTACCATGGCATACGCCATCATCAAAATCCCTTTTGACCTGGTAGCAACAATCATGGCCATCAGTATTGTTTACTACGTCTATTATCACACTAGCTTTTTAAGGCTATTCAAACAGTTTCTTGGTATCAGAACCAAGAGTTAATCAAAAAGAGGCAAAGACATCATCTATCGTCTTGCCTCTTTTTGATGAACCGTTAAACTAAGCGATGAAAAAGCTACCAACCCAATACATTAAAAGTAAGATGCCAAGAGCGATACGGTAGTAGCCGAATACCTTGAAATCATGTGTTCTGACGTAAGCGGTCAAAAATCGAATGGCGACCATACTAACCCCAAAAGCCGTCAGCATAGCTGTTAATAAAATCCCTAGTTGTGAGAAAGTCAAGCCATTGCCTTCAAGGAAGAATTTTAGAATTTTTAAACCACTGTAACCAAACATGACAGGAATGCCGAGAAAGAAGGTAAACTCTGTGGCAACTGAGCGACTCGCCCCCACAAGCATCCCACCGATAATGGTGGCACCAGAGCGACTTGTTCCCGGAATCAAACTCAATACCTGAAAGCAGCCGATAAGAAAGGCTGTTTTATAAGACATCTTTGCCAAACTCGTTACTTGTGGCTGGGTGTTTAATGTTGCCTGACGATTTTCCAACCAAGTAAAGATGACACCATAAAGGATCAACATTAGTGCCACAGGTACAAAGTGGTAGAGGTGTTTTTCCAAAAAATCATCAAACGGTAAACCTAAGACCAAGGCAGGCAAGATAGCAATGACGACCTTGAGCCATAGTTGCCAAGTTAGGCGAATATCTTGGGCTGACTTCCCTTTTTGAAAGGGGTTGAGCCGTTCAAAATAGATAACCATGACCGCTAAGATGGCCCCTAGCTGAATCACGATATTAAACATGTTCATAAAGGCTTCGTTCTGTCCTTTGAATTGGACAAATTCCTGCACTAAAATCAGGTGACCTGTCGACGATACAGGCAGCCATTCGGTTACTCCTTCAACAAAACCAAATAAAATGGCTTTCAATAATTCAATAAACACAATCTGCTCCTTTTTATTTTTTCTTGGTTAGCTTGGCTTAGAAAGAGCCTCCGCCACCACCGCCACCGCCGCCTGAAAATCCACCGCTAATGCCGGAACTGCCTGAAGAGACACTGAAATGACTAGCAGTGGTCGCCAATTGGCTAGAGGTAACCATGTTTTGCTGGAGGCTATGATGGAGAAAGCCATAATGACCATGTGTCAAGGTCAAGCCAGTATCCTCCGGTAACTCAATTTGATGCAATCGTAAGTATTGTTCAACGCGCTTGGCTTCACCAAATAAAGTGGCATAAACCAGCAGGCGATTCCAAACCACAAGGCCTTCTAATTCAACGCGGTCAAAGGATTTAATATCCTTGAGCATTTGCCAGAAACCAAGCCAAGGCTCTACCTTGGTCTTTCCATCGGTTGTCAATACCCCTTTTTGTGCAAATGGCTGATGCATCTTCGTTCCCCAAATCAAGAGACCAATCGCCAGCCCAGCAATCAGCAAATAGCTAAGAACTGCAGGTCTGAACGCGTGCACAAGAAGTGCAAGAATGCTATAAATGGACAACAACAAGCTAACTGTCACTAGGCCCATTCCAGCACGATAAGTCCCTTTCTCTCTAGCATTCAAAGGACGATAGTTGTTCCCCGTGCCCAGCTCTTTCTCTAGTGCTGAAACACGTGAGCTGATAAGTTTCAGTCCACTGCGATAGCGACTCAAATGGCTCTGTGCCAAACCCTGTATTCGTTTCTCCAGTTGAGTGCCACGATAGTGTTTTTTTAGGGCTTCTTCTTCCTCATCATCGTAGGCATAGGCACTAAATAATGCTGTCACAGGGCAGGAGGTTTTCGTCCCAAAAGCCATATCAAGTAAGGCAAGTTCAAAATCTGCTAGACCCTCTAGGTGTACAATCGACAAACTAGCTTGCTCACCTGTTCCGTCAACACGAAGGTATCGGCGGTCAATCAAGTCCAGCAAACTGGCCTGAAGCATGTTTTCAAACCCTAATTCCCCTTTGTAACCTGGAGTAGTAGGGGCAGTATCCCTAAGTGACTGGTTAAAGATAGACTGCGCTACCAAGAGAGGGGGGAGGTCATCTGGCAGCTCGTAAACCCGATGTGGCAGGCGACCTTGCTGCCGAACCAGTCGGCGAAAGAAGACCAAGGTCACTAGCCCAAGAATCAAACCACCTCCCGCCAAAGCAACAAATAAAATCTCTAAGCGAAATGATAGGGATTTTTGCTTCCTTGCAATCTGAGTTTCAACCTCCTGATAAAGTGGCAGTCCTGCTTGCGTTAACTGAGCGGGTGCGTCTATAATTCCTTTGTCCCAGTAGGCATGCAGATGAAGCTCACCAGAAACATCTGTCGCTGTTATGTCATAAGCCTGATCAACTTGACGAATCTCGGCTCTCGGTCGAAAATAGCCTCGGTGGACAGCTAATTGACTCATCTGGCTACTTTTGGCAGTTTTGATGGTAAAACGAACCTGCTCTAACGGTACCTCCCAATCGCTAATTGGTACCCAGTTTAGACGCGCAATGTCAGGGTATAGGGTGAGAAAATTTTCTAGTCGCCAGTGAACAACCAACCGCACCTTATCACCACTCTCTCCGGCGTTATAAATTTTGAGTTTACGACCGTCCGACCAGTTTTCTTCTTCAATGGTCACGGGAACTAGGGTGTCATTTTTATAGGCCAGCACTTCTGGTGTTCCGACAATAGTTGCACCTTCAGGGAGTGCACCAGCTGTTCCAAGAGTAATGTATTGACCTCTGAAGGACGACTGGTAGTCAAAGGTGATGGTTTGAACCAAGTCAGCTGTATTATCTGCAAAAAAGGTGACTTCAGCCTCATAGGAGGGGATACGGTAGTCCACATCATCTGCCTCTACCCTAAACAGTATCAGCCAACCGAACAAGAGCATCAGACCTAACCATAACTGTTTCTTCATCATCATTCTCTCAATTCCTTATATTCTGTATTAAATCAGTGTTACGTTTATTATAACATATCTTCAGCTAATTTTTGCCAAAAAATCTATTGCTAAGCGAATTTTCACTTGAAATTTTGTGTTATAATAAAAGGACGATAACGCACGGAGGTTATATAGATGACAGACATTAAAAAAGTATTCAAAGATTTGTATCGCTACCAATGGGTCTATCTGCTGCGAGGACTTATCCTACAGATTTTAGTCGGTACAGTTGGAGGCTACCTCCTGTCGGAAGTCTTTTATCTCGTTCTACTTTTGGCAAGGGAAGACCAACTCACCCAGACGAATCTTCTCAGTTTGCTGAAAAGTCCTTGGGCTGTGCTTGGCTGTATCGGATACCTCTTGCTCTTATCTGCTCTTATTTATATTGAATATTCTCTTCTTGTGGACATCATCCGGCGGAAAGATCGTGCTATCAGCTGGTCTTTCAGGCGATTTATGAGACGTTGCCGCGATTTTTTGAAAACCATCTCTGGTTTCCAAATACTCTTTTTTCTAGGTTATATCATCTTAACTATGCCACTTGTCCAGTGGTTGCTTTCATCAACCTTACTAGATGGTGTCCGTATTCCTTACTTTATCACTGACGAATTGCTCAAACAGCCCAAAACCGCCCTGCCCCTCATCATCGGCGGAATTGGTCTTTATTACATCAATTTGAGACTAATTTACACCTTGCCGCTGACTATCGTCCGTTTCCAGACACGTTTCTGGGATAATCTGACGGCCAGTTGGCAGTTAACTAAGGGCAAAAGCTGGCAATTGCTTATAACACTCAGCCTCCTAGCCCTTCCATTAGCTTTTCTAGCCGCTCTTATTTTAACCTTGTTCTTTTTCTTTATCGAACTCACAGGAACAGGACTGCTATCTAAAAGCCTGCAATGGCTACTTGTCACCTTTATCTGGGGAGCTAGCTTGGCTTTGACCATGATGTCAAAACTCACCATTTTATCTTATTTACTCACCCAACTTGAAAAGCATCATCTGCATACATCTTACGAAGACCTGCCAAAAATCCCACGTCGCAGACGCTGGGTAGCCCTAACGCTAATTTTTCTCATCGGCCTCAGTCAATTTGTTGTTAACTATGACCGCCTGTCTTATAATCCCTACAACAAAGCGATAGAAACTATTGCTCACCGGGGCGATGTCAATAAAGGCGTTGAAAATTCTATTGAAGCCCTGGTCGGTGCGGCTGAAGCTCAAGTGGACTATGTGGAAATGGATATTATCCTAAGCAAGGATAAACAATTTATCGTCAGTCACGACAATGATTTACGCCGTCTAACCGGTCAGTCAATCAGTATTAGCGATAGCACAGCTAAAGAGTTGGTTGGTTTGCCAATTTCACAAGACGACTTTAAGAGCCAGTTAGTTGATTTTGACACCTATGTTGCTAAAGCCAAGGAGCTAAACACCAAACTGATGGTCGAGCTCAAACCCCATGGCAAAGAGCAAGCAGACTATGCCCAGCTCGTCGTTGAAACGTTTAAACGCCTCGGCATCACCAAAGACTATAAACTCATGTCTTTGGATTGGGACTTGATTCGCTCCATTGAAATCCTGGCGCCTGAGATTGAAACAGGCTACATCATTCCCTTGCAATTTGGTTACTTAGCTGGAGAGGGAGTTGATTTCCTCTTAATTGAAGATTTTTCCTACCGAGATAAACTAGTTTGGGAAGCCCGATGGCGACAGCAAGAACTCTACGTTTGGACCATCAATCGCGAAGCCCAGATGCAGCATTACCTCCAGACACCGATTGCTGGAATGATTACAGACCATCCTGAATTGGTCAATGATACCAAGAAAGATCTGGAAAAAAATAACCAATTTGTTGATCGCTTATTGCGACTCTTAAACTAAAGGCTTAACACGAGGAGAAGACTCAGTCAAGAACCTGCAGGTGCTTGATTGGTCTTCTTTTCTCATTGTTACCGTTCGGTGCAAGCAGAAGTCGTTGCTCTGTTGATGATATGAGGAGGCTAACACCTCCTAACACCAGCAAATCTCATGAATACCGCCTGAGACAAGTTCAAAATTGACAGACCATTTTGTTTCTCTAGTTACTGAAACCACCGTGTCTTGAAGACCAATGCAAAAGGCCAGGAACAGTTGTCCTAGCCTCATTTTCTACGGATAAACAGCGTTACTGCCTCGTTCATCTAGTCGTCTAAAGTAATAAACGACACTACCGCTCGCCTTATAACGCTCAAAACCTGCTTGTGCCAACTCTTCTTTTAGCGCTGCTTCTCTTTTCTTATCAATCTTGACCAACAGCTTACCCGTGAAATGGTAAGAGACTGCTGTTTTTGGCCAATAATCATCAGCTAAGACCTCGATTTTGACGTCTTTTAACTGGGTGTTTGACTGACCAAACGTGGTGACAAGGAGTAAGTTGGGCTCAAAGGCTCGGTTTATCTGACGAAAAGAACCATGTTGATAAACCTCGGCAGGTACAACCACCATCAACTGTGCCGAACCAAAGTCATGATGACTCGTCAAGCTCATCGGACTGACCTTACCTGGTTTGTCGATTTGGTGAGCAAAACTGACTGATGGCAGTAGAAACAAAAGTAGCATAAAAAGGAGTTTTAGGGGGAATCGTTTCTTCATCGCGACCTCCTTACCAGTTGCTATTAAGTATAAAAATGGCATCTGTAATCATCTCACCAGCCACATGAATGGCTTGAGCGATAATGATAGCACCTATAAGAATCGCTACTGAAATAATGAGTGCATCAATATGTTTCTTCATACGAATCCCTCCTGTTTGCTGAACATCTCGACGGTCGCAAGGCGTTTGCTCTGCTCTATTGCTCTATTGCTCTATTGCTCTATTGCTCTATTGCTCTATTGCTCTATTGCTCTGAAAGTACCTCTTTGTCTTTATTTTTATAGTTAGAAGCATTGCCTTCAAACTGATTTACAAATTTATTATACCATAAAAAGAAACCGCTATCAACAAAATGCGTCATCTTCTCTTTTACATTTTACAAAAATAGGAGTATAATTTTTAAGCGAGGTAAGTTTATGAAACAATACAACAAATCATCTAAATTAGAACATGTCGCTTACGACATTCGTGGTCCTGTCCTTGATGAGGCCAACCGTATGCGGGCTAATGGTGAGCGAATTTTACGGTTGAATACTGGTAATCCAGCCGAATTCGGCTTCACCGCTCCTGATGAGGTCATTCGTGACCTCATTCGCAATGCCCGTCAGTCAGAAGGCTATTCCAATTCCAAGGGGATTTTCTCTGCCCGCAAGGCAATCATGCAGTATTGCCAGCTCAAGCATTTCCCAAATATTGACGTGGATGATATCTATATCGGAAACGGGGTCTCTGAGCTCATCACCATGTCCATGCACGCGCTCTTGGACAATGGGGATGAGGTATTGGTGCCGATGCCAGATTACCCTCTGTGGACAGCTTCTGTCAGTCTGGCAGGAGGACATGCCGTTCACTATATTTGCGACGAACAGGCCGAGTGGAACCCTGACATTGACGACATCAAGAGCAAGATTTCTGACCGCACCAAGGCCATCGTCCTCATCAATCCCAATAACCCAACAGGAGCCTTGTATCCCAAGGAACTTCTTGAAGAGATTGTGGAAATCGCGCGCCAGCACGAGCTGATTATCTTCTCAGACGAGATTTACGATCGTATGGTCTTTGACGGTCTGGAGCACACACCGATTGCCAGTCTGGCACCAGATGTCTTTGTCGTGACCATGAATGGTCTCTCCAAATCCCACCGTATCTGCGGCTTCCGTGTGGGTTGGATGGTTCTATCTGGTCGCAAGGACCACGTCAAGGGCTACATTGAAGGGCTCAATATGATGTCTAACATGCGACTTTGCTCCAACGTCCTTGCTCAGCAGGTAGTGCAAACCTCTCTGGGTGGCTACCAATCAGTGGATGAGTTGCTAAAGCCTGGCGGTCGCCTTTACGAGCAACGTGAATTCATCACCAGGGCTATCAATGCTATTCCTGGACTGTCTACCGTTAAGCCAAAGGCAGGACTCTATGTCTTTCCAAAGATTGACCGAGACATGTACCGGATTGAGGACGATGAACAATTTGTCCTAGAGTTTTTGAAGCAAGAAAAAGTCATGCTTGTGCATGGTCGGGGCTTCAACTGGAAAGACCCAGACCACTTCCGCATTGTCTACTTGCCTACCGTCGAAGAACTCGGTGACTTGCAAGAAAAACTCGCTCGCCATCTGAATCGCTACAAACGTTAATAAGACTGGGACAAAGGTCCTAGTCTTTTCATTTTGCTAATATCATTTCACCAAAACACAATTCTTGGTGTATTATCCGTTCTAGGTTCTCTTTGAAACCGCCTCCTGGTTTTTTCCTTGTGCCATCTCCTACTGCTTGCTATCTAGACGTCTTGACTGGTAAATATCCGACAACATCTCACTGCCTGAGTTAAGGGCAATTATCAAAATCGTCAAAACAGTAAAAAATTTTCAGATAATTGTTTGCTATTCTTTAACGGCTTTGCTATAATAGAAATGACAAAAAAATAGAAAGAGACCTATCGTGAACTTATTAACGAAAACTCGAAAAATAACAGCCATTCTTCAACGAACTGTCGAACAACTAGACAATGACCTGCCCTACACTGCAATGGCTGGTCAATTAGCTGACATCATTGACTGTAATGCAGCGATTATTGATAGTAAAGGACATTTTCTAGGTTACCGTCTTAATTATAAGGCAACTAATGACCGAGTTGAGGAATTTTTTGAAACCAATCAACTGCCAGAAATTTATATTAGAGCAGTATCTCGTGTCTATGAGACCTTGGCCAATGTCCCTGTTTCTGATGAATTAACCATCTTTCCTATGGATGCCCAAGATGTCTATCCTGACGGTCTAACTACCCTATCTCCGATTTATGGTGGCGGGAGCCGATTAGGAACCCTCTTTATCTGGAGAAATGATAAACCGTTTACCGATGAGGATTTAATTTTAGCGGAACTAGCGGCGACTGTTGTTGGGACACAGCTACTGAACCTACAAAACGAAAAGATGGAGGAAACCATTCGTCAAGAAACTGCTGTTACCATGGCGGTCAACACTCTGTCTTACTCCGAAACAAAAGCTGTTTCAGCTATTTTGACTGAACTAGGTGGCACAGAAGGGCGCTTAACTGCTTCTGTTATCGCTGATCGTATCGGCATTACCCGCAGTGTGATTGTTAATGCTCTTCGTAAGCTAGAAAGCGCAGGGATTATCGAAAGTCGCTCTCTCGGCATGAAAGGAACCTACATTAAAGTTCTCAATACCGGTATTTTTGATCATTTGGAGAATTAAGCAAAATGGCTAAAGCTTTGATTTGTATTGATTATACCGTTGATTTTGTAGCTGATGAGGGGAAGTTAACTGCAGGAAAGCCTGCCCAAGCTATTGAGCAGGCGATGTCTCGCTCCGTTCAAACCGCCTATAATCGGGGAGATTATGTTTTCTTTGCGATTGACTGTCATGATGACAACGATCACTTTCACCCTGAATCAAGACTTTTTCCCCCACATAGCATCAAGGGGACTGCGGGGCGTCGTCTCTACGGTCAGTTACATGACGTTTTTCAAACTATCAAAACCTCCGACCGTGTCTTCTGGTTAGACAAACGTCACTACTCTGCATTTTCCGGCACGGACTTAGATATTCGGCTAAGGGAGCGGGGCGTGACAACTGTCATTCTAACAGGTGTCTTAACTGATATTTGTGTCCTTCATACGGCAATCTCAGCCTATAATCTTGGTTATCAGATCGAAATTATCGCTGACGCTGTTGCCACACTTGACCAAAATCGACAAGAATGGGCATTGGCTCATTTCGAGACCGTTCTTGGGACAACTGTGACAACCTTATAAACGCCTATCTCTGAATCTCTATTGCAAATCAACTGACTAAGGTTCTGATACTTCTCTATCCTTGTATCAAATAACACCAGTTGGTGCTTAGATGAACAGCTAAATAATTAAAAGTAAATATCTATTAAAAATAGCAACTAGCTATTTTTAATTTTGGTCAACAGTTGGGAGCGCCATACATATAGATAGGACTCATGTTAAATAAAAGACCATCAAAAATAACTGACCAAAGGTAGCGTTTGAAGGCATACTACCCTTGGTCAGTTTTCATTTGTCATCTAGTTGTTCAACTGGATTAGATCCTGATGTTAACCTTTGTTTTTAGGAGATAGTTTTTCGACGTCTCTCAAGGTGAACACCCCAAGAATTGTCATGAGCAAGCCGACAAAAATTTCTGGTGGCGACTGCATCACTTTTATAAGCCCTAAAACTCCTAAAACCAAGCAGAGGGCTAGCACACCGACAACCAGTACGGTATTTAGCGTTCCCTTAATCGTCTTCGGTGCAGCAAAAATATAGTAGATAGCTAGTAATACGCCAACAATGAGATAAAACACCGCGACCTCCCTAGCTTACTCAGCTGCTAATTTTTTCTTTTTCGCTGCCTTATCACGCTCTGCTTTGTTGAGCACTTGTTTACGTAGGCGAATAGACTCAGGGGTAACTTCCATGTACTCGTCGTCGTTGAGGAATTCAAGAGATTCTTCCAAGGTCAAAATACGTGGGGTTTTAATCACAGCTGTCTGGTCTTTGGTTGCTGAACGGACGTTGGTCATCTGTTTGGCTGTGGTGATGTTCACCGTCAAATCGTTGTCGCGTGAATTTTCCCCGATAATCATACCTTCGTAGACTTCCGTGCCTGGGTTAACAAAGATTGTTCCGCGCTCCTCAATCCTCATGATGGAGTAGGTCGTTGCCTTCCCTTGGTCGATAGAGACGAGAGCACCACGGTGGCGACCGCCAATCTCACCAGCAACCATCGGCAGGTATTGGTCAAAGGTGTGGTTCATAATCCCGTAACCACGGGTCATGGATAGGAACTCGGTTGAAAAACCAATCAAGCCACGAGCTGGAATGAGGAAAATCAGACGCGTCTGACCGTTACCGACCATCTGCATGTCCAACATATCCCCTTTGCGCTCAGACAGGGCTTGGATAATAGCGCCTTGATACTCTTCTGGGGTGTCGATTTGTACGCGTTCAAAGGGTTCGCATTTGACACCGTCAATCTCCTTGATAATCACTTCTGGTCGAGAGACTTGAAGTTCATAACCCTCACGGCGCATGGTTTCGATGATGATAGAAAGGTGCAACTCACCACGTCCAGACACCGTCCACTTGTCAGGTGAGTCGGTTGGCTCCACGCGCAGGGAAACATCGGTTTGAAGCTCAGCCAAGAGGCGTTCTTCCAATTTACGAGAGGTCACCCACTTACCTTCACGACCTGCAAATGGGGAATTGTTGACAAGGAAGGTCATCTGGAGGGTCGGCTCATCGATACGAAGCACTGGCAGGGCTTCAACTGCATCTGTCGGCGTCACTGTTTCTCCGACAAAGATGTCCTCCATCCCTGAAACAGCAATCAAATCCCCCGCTTTAGCTTCTTGGATTTCCTTGCGCTCTAAGCCGAAGAAACCAAAGAGCTTGGTCACACGGAAGTTCTTGGTCGTGCCATCGAGCTTAGACAGGGTCACTTGGTCACCGACCTTAACCGTACCACGGAAGACACGACCGATACCGATACGACCAACAAAGTCGTTGTAATCAAGGAGCGATACTTGGAACTGGAGTGGCTCGTCAGAATTATCCACTGGTGCTGGGATATGCTCGATGATAGTATCAAAGAGGTGGCTCATGGTCTTTTCTTGATCCGCAGGATCATCTGATAAGGATGTTGTCCCGTTGATGGCTGACGCATAGACAACTGGAAATTCCAGCTGATCATCGTCAGCGCCAAGTTCGATGAAGAGTTCCAAGACTTCATCGACAACTTCTGCTGGACGAGCAGATGGTTTGTCAATCTTGTTAACCACCACAATCGGTGTCAAATCTTGTTCCAGAGCTTTCTTCAACACAAAACGAGTCTGAGGCATGGTACCCTCGTAAGCATCAACAACCAGCACAACACCATCAACCATTTTCATGATCCGCTCAACCTCACCGCCGAAGTCCGCGTGACCTGGGGTGTCCATGATATTGATACGCACATCATTATAAGCAACAGCTGTGTTTTTTGCCAAAATAGTGATGCCACGCTCTTTTTCGATGTCATTTGAATCCATAGCCCGCTCCGACAACTCTGTCCGCGCATCGAGGGTCTGGGATTGCTTGAGCAACTCATCTACCAAGGTTGTCTTTCCGTGGTCAACGTGGGCGATGATGGCAATGTTTCTAATATCTGTACGTAAAGTGGTCATAATTTCCTCTTTTTTCTAGTTTAACTGAACCATTATAGCATACTTTTTGGGAAATAGCAGAGCTGATGATGGTGTAAATGTTTTCATTTGTAACCTAGCTAAAAAATCTATTCCTCTCTATTAGAAGTAATACTCAAAGAAAATCACCATCAGACCAGGAAACGAGTCGACGGCTGTACTGATGGTACGGCTAGGCGAGTTGACGACGTCTGATTTTCAAAGAGTATAAGTTCACTTTAGAAATTTGATTATAGAGCCTTTGAAACGTAAAAAACTTCCATATGATTCATAATTAAAGCGATTAACCTCCGCTTTAAAAGATTCATATGGAACTACCACGTTTTATTACAAATTTCTAACGGTAACAAATCGCTTAATTCAAATCACAGTTAATTACTTATAGCCACCTTTCAAAATAGATATTAACAAGAATAACTGAGATAGTACTATCATGATAAGTACAATATTTAACGAATCAAATTTTTCCCGTGATAAGAAAAAAGCAACTGAAAGCATTATAAGCACTAAAGCTTGCACGATTCCTATTATTCTCAGCATATCATCCTCGACCAGTAACTAAGGCATAGTATCTATTTTCAAAACCAAGCATAATTGTCGCACCTACCGATCCAAATGCAACTATCATAGCACCTCTAATAGCCCACTTGTTTCGTTGATAATCAGAATTTTTATATCCTGAATAATAGACTCTTTCTCCTAGTACATACCCTGTACTATATGACGCACCACCAATTGCTATAGCCAATGACACAATAGCAGCAACTGACATTGGTTCTCCCCCCTCAAGGTACATCATCTCTTCTTGCTCAAGGACAACATAGGTGTTTGGTAATACGAGTTCCATAAATTTTCTCCTTTATTTAGCGTGGTTAGACCAAGATCTAACAAAGTGGTTAGCGACATTGTTTTACGTATCATTCCGAATAGGCTTGCTAACATTTCCCTTTACTCTTACCATCAAATACAATTTTCCGAGTGATTGGTAGTCCCTGAAATAGCCAAAAATAGAGCACAACATTTAAAGTAAAGACACTGATAATATTTGCTAAATGAAGAGTTACTAGTTCTTCATAAAAATAAGTGAGTACAAAGAGTGAACTAGAAATGATATTCAGAATTTCATTCTGTAATTTTCTCTTTTGAAATAAAAAAATATATCCAAAAATGTACGATTTTAATCCTAAACTATTTCTATAGAACAGTATTCCAAAACTCAGCAGTAAAAAACCAACATAGTAGTTTGTGCTAAAATACAGCATGAACAAAGTAACTAATAACGTATAAATAAAAGAAATCATTTTAATAAACTCAATGTCCCTAGAGCATACCCTAAAAGAAATGTTAGTAACAAAACAATTACTCTCTGATAAGGTTTTAGCGATTTAAATTCTAAAAAATAACTGTTCTTCACCCAAATAAACTCCATGTTCCAATCGCATAGATAAAGGCCCCACCTGCTGCTAAACCCGTGACCCAAGCCCACACTGGAAGCATCCAAGCCATTTTCACACCTGTCCAGGCCATTTTTGCCATAGTTGTAGCATAAGTTATAGTTTCGCCATTTCTACTAGTCATGAAATTCCAAAGAGCTTTCGCAGCAAAAGCTATTGCTGAGACACCTAAAAGTGCTTTCAAATTAGAAATAGCTAATTCTTTTGACCACCCCCCCATCAAGATACATCATCTCCTCTTGTTCAAGGGCAATATAGTTGTTTGGTAATACGAGTTCCATAAATTTTCTCCTTTAATTTAGCGTGGTTAGACCAAGGTCTAACAAACTGAAAGACAACATTGTTTTACATCCCATCCTAGATATGCTCGCTAGCCTTTCCCTTAACGAGGAGGAATTTATCTAAAAATGAAGCTTAAAACCATCCTTATTGTTTAAAGCTCAGGAGTTCCAACAGCCAGTCCAGATAGGTCTCCTAATCATAGACAATCCTTGCTTCAACAGGCATGTCTTTTTGGAGGACGATAACCTCGTGATCATGTTTTAAGCTCACGGTCTCTAGCTCAATAAGCACTTTATAAAGGCTCACTGTCCCCTCCTTGGTTTCCTGGGTGATCGTCCCTGAGTCAAGCTGGGTCACACGACCCTTTAGAGTGCCGTATTTTTGACTGTTGACCCCTGTGATGGCCACATCAACCCGACTACCTAAACTAACTCTTGAGATGTCATTGGCCATCACGAAAGCCTCAACATAAGCTTCTCTTTGACTGCTAGAAATTTCGGCAACTGTTTGGTTGGTCTGAACACTCATCCCTTGCTTGAGAGGGGTTAGGTAGTGAAGAATCCCGTCACTTTGAGCAGTTAAATGATAGGCCTTATCCTGACCTGTTGCCACACCTAAGTTAGCATCTAATTCCATCATAGCCTTATTATTTGCCGTTCGTGCTGTTCCTAATTCACTGATGAGCTGGGCATAGGTACTATAAGATTGCGAGGTAGGGTCATTGTAGGAACGTTCGAGTTATTTAACACTTGATTGCTGACCCTCGATTTCCGTGACCTTAGCAGTCAAACTCGATTTTGTTGTTTCTATTTTTGAGGTTAACTCGGTCTGTCTGGTCTTATTTTGCTCCTCTTGAACAGTAGTTGACACTTCTGATTCTTGTTCTGCTGGCTGTTCTATTTCTGCTATAGGCTCTGGCTCTAAGACTGTTAGAGTTTGTAACTGTACCAGTTCATTCTGCTGGGTCTGCAAATCAAGTTCCAATTGATTTTTCTCTCCCCAAAGCTTATTTAACTTGGCATACTCATCTTGCAACTTATCATACTGACTGCCGTTGCTATAACTTTCAGATTTTAGCTGAGACAAGTAATATTCCACCTTGCCATAATACTCCTGCTCCTCCCCCGTATTGGTCATATAGTTGATTTTCTCATTGAGCGACTGCTCATATTTTTGGAAAATAGCTTCCTTAGCTTTCAACTTATCCAACTGTTTGTTCAAAGACTCGGCCTGTAGCCCTTCCTGACCACTAGAGAGAGATAAGATAACCTCTCCTACTGTTACCATCTCTCCTTCTGCCTTGTGCATGGTCACGATTTTTCCAGGAGCAACAGCAGATAGAAACTCTGTTCCTGTAATCACAGCACTCCCTCTCGCCTTGACGATATAGTTCTTAGGCAGATGAGCAGCCACAAACAAACCAGAAAACAACATTAGAGCCGTCGAAAAAATCAAGATAAAAGCGTAGGCTGGCGGTCTCTTATCAAAGAAAACCCTAGAATAACGTAAGTCTGATTTTTGATATAGTTTCATAGGCTCATCACAGGTCTAAAAATATCAACCGTCAGACGCTCAGGGGAAGATGCCACATAAACGGTGTAATTCGTACCGTCCGTCTGAATATCATTTTCGTAAATATGACACTCTAACTTGGAATATGCCAACTGTAAATACTCTGGGCTATCCTCAAACCGAAGGTAAAGGCAATTAGGAACTGTCAGCATCTCATAGACCTCATAAAATTTATCGTATTGTCTATAATCATGCGCCTGAACATAGAGCTCAAAATCCGTTGTCAACTGACCGTCATCGTGAATCTGAGTACCTCCACTTTTAACAACTAGAGGTCCAAAAACCTGTACCTTCAAGAGAGCTAGATGTTTCTGAAACTTGTCAATCGCTTCATCAACGGCATCTAGTTGCACACTTGATAACTTTTGGCAAATAACCTGTTTTAGAACGAGTTTTTTCTGCTCCTTAATCTCTAATTTAGCCATAACTAACCTCCTCTGTCTCCATGATTAGTGTTTGCTGACTGGTTTGCTGTAAAGAAATATGTTGCAAACCAATCATCTGGGCATATTTGCCCTTTTGAGCCATCAGTTGCTCATGTGTGCCATATTCAACAATGGCTCCATTCTCCAAGAGACAAATCTTGTCACAACGTAAAATCGTAGATAAGCGATGGGCAACAATAATCGTTGTCTTCCCCATAATCCTGTTAAACATCAACTCCTGGATAATATGCTCACTAAAGGAATCCAAGTTAGATGTCGCTTCATCAAAAATGTATAAATCTGCTTGACCGAGCAAAGCCCTTGCAATGGCTAGACGCTGTTTTTCACCACCAGAAAAATTTTGACCTCCTTCTTCAACAAAAGAGCCGTAGCGGTTCTGCAAACGCTGGATAGTATCGTGAACCCCCACCAAACGACAGACCCTGACCATATCTTCATAAGTTGCATCTGGATGACCAACTTTGAGGTTGTCAATGATGGTTCCTGAAAAGAGTTCCACATTTTGAGGAATGTAGGCAATTTTTTGACGTAAGCGTCCATAATTTAGGTCAACCAAGTCATGTGAACCAATTCGAATCTGTCCACTATTAGGATCTATAAAGCGAAGCAACAAGCGCACCAAGGTACTCTTGCCCGCACCACTTTCTCCGACAAAAGCAATCTTCTCTCCTTGTTTAATTTCCAAATTAAAATCCTTCAAAATCGGTGGTCGTGAACCATAGGCATAGGTCACATTGGAAAATATAATGTCTCCGAGTAAATCAAAGTCGAAGACACTATAGTCCTCCGCTTGATCTTCTCGGTCAACGGACATCAATTCTTCCAAGCGACTAACCGCTACTTGAACTTCTTGAAAGGTTAATTGCAAGCTCACCAGGTTCTGAACGGGCTCTGTAAAATACTGACTAAGCGTCTGAAACACCAGTAAATCCCCGACCGTCATCTTACCATCAATGATAAATAAAGCACCCATCCCCATAAAGACCAGACCACCTAAGGTAGCCACTACAGAGGAAATAGTTGATTGAAGATTTTGTAAGACCCCTTCCTTATAACCAATTTCCAGAGTATGGACAAATTTCTCTTCAATCTTATCAAGGCGTTGCCGCTCATCGTGTTGGGATTTTATGGTATCAATGTTTCGGATTGACTCAATCAATTGAGAGTTCAAAAGGCTCCCCGCCTCCATCTGCTCCTGATTAATGGTTTTGTAGGGCTTTTTAAAACAATAAATCAAAACAATGTTGACCATAACCATCAGAACTAAAATCAAAAACAAAGAAGAATTAATCGTCCATAAAACCACAGCACTAATAAGAGACAAGCTAATATCCATCACAAGTGAAATAGATGCCGATGTAAAGACACTTTTGATGGTCATAGCATCTTGAAATCTAGTCAAAACGTCCCCGACCCGACGACTTCCAAAAAAACTATAAGGCAGATGAATGATGTGGTCATAATAGCCTAACAAGACAGGAATATCAATCTTTCTGGACAGAAAGAGAAGAATATGTTGCCTAAAAGCTGATAACAGACTCTGTAAAAAAGACACGACGCCAAAAACAAGTAAAAATAGATAAAGACTGTTCTTTAAACCATAGGGAATGACCTCATCCATGATAACCTTAGAAAAGAGACTAGATAGAATACCAAGAACACTCAGGAGAAATGATGCCAAGATAACCGTCAACACCAAGCTCTTTTGACTGACAATCAGCCTCGCAAATAATCGCCACAAGCCCTGATTTTTTAATCGTCCCTTCTCAAATTCTGAATTTGGTACCATAAAAAGAGCAATGCCTTGATAAATCTTTTCTAACTCTTCCTCACTCAGGGTATTTAAACCCCTAGCAGGATCGGCAACCAAGTATCGTCCTCCTTTTTTTAGAGCGTGTAAGACAACAAAATGATTTTGACCTTGTTCATTCTTAACTTGCAAGATAGCTGGAAAAGTCACACCAGTCGTCAAGTCAGATTGAGCTACCCTAACAGCTCTCACAGTGAAATTAAGCTTTTCCAGTCCTGTCACAATACCACTAACAGTTGTTCCGTACATATCTGTTCCGATAACTTCACGGATTTTCATAAGGGACAACTCTTTTTTATAAGTTCGCAAGATGGTAGAAACCACCGCCGCTGCACAATCAGACTGATCGTGTTGCATAGTACACGAATAATTTTTAAACATAGTGACCTCTCAAAAAACAAGGATTAGGGAGATGAATTGCTAGTTAGCCCTCCCAACATCAATTCCCTTGTCACTTGATGTTGTTTTGACGGTTTCATAATCCACGCCTCTATCGGGCTTAGAAGATCCCGTTGGTTTCATTCCCCAAACAAGAAAACTTGCCAGTAACACTGCTGTAAGTTTCCAAAAAGACACTTTTTTCTTCATAAATTGTAACCCCTTTCTGAGTTGATTCTATCATATACCTGTGAAACTGTCAATTATTTTTAAGTGTTATTTGATTTTTTTAAAAAAAAAATTCTAAAAAGAATATACCTTGGTTTGTTTTTGCCTTTTATCCATAAAACTGATATAATAAAGTTCATCACATCAAAACTTCTAGAAAGACAAGTTAAGAATGAACAGCATTTCAGAAAAACTAAAAAGCAAGCGAAAAGAAAGAGGTTTGTCACAAAAACAGTTGGCTGAAAATATCTGTGAACAAAGTCAAATTAGCAAAATTGAACGAGGTAACTATATGCCTTCCGCTGACTTGCTTTATAAAATCGCTCAACGATTAAAAGTCCCGTTAGACTATTTTTTTAATGACCAGTTTGAAGTTAGTTCTAGCCTCAGCCAGTTTAAACAGGTAGCCCAGCGTTTCCTAGACAATCGCAACTACAAAGATTTGGCCTACATCCTTGATTTAGAAAAACAAAAAAAAGCCTTTCTCTCCACCGAAGATAGGACCTATCTTGACTGGATACAGGCATTATTAGATTTTTACCTCTACGACAAACAAGAGTTAGCTATCGAGGCAGTCGAAAGAATTTTGCCCTTCATATCGCCTAAAACAGCCCTCTACCTAAAAGTTCTCAACACTCTCTGTAATTTCTACTCCACAGTCGGAAAAAATCAAGATTATGAAGATAACTACAAAAAATTACTAGCTGCTTACCAAGGAAAAGATTTAAATCATCAAGAATTGCTTTGGGGCTATATCCGAGCCAGGCACAATCATGTTTATCATCTCCTAGAAAAGGATAAAAACCTAGAAGCAGTTAATGAGGCTTTAGAAACCATTGCCCTTTGCAAAGAAAAACAAACCAGCTATCAACTGGCACCCCTGCTAATTCTTGTGGGAAATGCTGGGCTCAGTTTCTTAGATAAAGAACAAGCTCACCACTACTATCTCCAAGCCAGGGAGCTCTGCAAAATATATGATCACCCTCAACTACTGATGACAATTGAAACCTATCTCAATCAACAGAATAAGTAAAAGGAGGGGAAACTATTCCTTCTCCTTTTAACTTAATCCCTCTTCAAAAAAATCTATTTCACTTTCCCCTCCCAGCTCTCAAAGCCTTCGCTGAGCACATAAATATCTGTGAAGCCTGATTTTTTAAGGATAAGAGCCGCACGACCTGCCGCTTGCCCTCTGGCCCCCTCATAGATGAGGACAGGCTTGTTTTTACGAAGAGCTGGTAAAGAAGCTTCAAACTGAGCTTTTGGCAGCATTGGAAAATTTCTCGCCCCTAAAATATGCTTTTGTTGGAAAAGTTTTGGGTCACGTATATCAATCAGTTGCCCGCCTGCACGAATCAGCTCCTGAAAGGTAGCATTCGATACATAGTTAGCTGCCTTTTTTAGTCGGAAGTAGTTCCAAATAATGTAGGCAATCAAGACAAGAACAAGTAACCATGCAGCTACCGTTATCATAACATCAGACATAGCTCCTCCTTATGCTGTTACAAACTGACTAGCCAAGCTGGCTGCCCCGATAATGCCCGCATCGTTACCCAGCTCTGCTATTTTCAAAACAGTTGACTGACGTACCTGTGGGAAGGTAAAGCACACAAAATACTTCTCAATCCGAGCGCGCAAGAACTCACCAGCAGCAGATACCCCACCACCGAAGACCACGGCATCAGGGTTTAAAATGTTAGAGATGTTGGCCGCTGCCAGCCCTAGATAGAAGCCGACCTGCTCCACCACGCTATCTGCGAAAGCATCTCCAGCCTCAGCTGCCACAAAAATATCCTTGCTGGTTACCTCGTCTCCGTTGTCAATCGCCGCTTTAATACTGGAGTCACCCTCATAACTCTCTGCCAAAAGACGAGCGACCCGAACAACTCCTGTCGCTGAAGCCACCGTTTCCAGACAGCCACTATTGCCACAAGTACAAGCAAAGCCTCCGTCCGGTTCAACAATGATGTGCCCAATCTCGCCACCAGCACCAGCCACACCGTGAATCAGGTTGCCATCAGCAATAATCCCACCGCCAACACCAGTTCCCAGCGTCACAAAAACCACATCTGGCTTATTATCTCCCGCACCAACCCAGCGCTCGCCCAAGGCCGCCACATTGGCATCATTGTCGATGGCAAAGGGGATACCCAGTTCTTGGGCAATAGCAGCCCCCACCGCCTGAGTTTTAGCCCAGTTGAGGTTAAAGGCTCCTGTCACCGTTTTTTGTTCACGATCCACTGCACCTGGGGATCCCATGCCAATGCCTGCGATGTCTGAGGGTTTCATCCCGTACAGTTCCAAACGGTGCTTGATAGACGCGATAATGTCAGGGACAATATGGCGCCCTTCCTCCAGAATATTGGTCTCAATGGCCCATTTTTCCTGTACCTGACCGTCTAAGGTCAGAATACCAAACTTCACCGTTGTACCACCAAGGTCAATCCCAATCAATTTCTTAGCCATGTTTGTTCTCCTCACGTTCTATCTCGATCTTGTGTTCTCGTCGTAAAATCAACTGAGCCAGCAGATACTCCTCACGCGCCACTAACTCCTGATCATAAAGCCGTTTGAGCTCAATCTGCATGACCTCAATGTCATAAAGACGTTTACCCATGTAGATAATCAGCCCAAAACGTTTGAGCAATTGCTGCACATCGTAGAGTGTTTTCATAGGGCTATTGTAGCAAAAATACGGCTATTTTTCAAGAGTAGATAAGGAGTTTACAACCTATTCTGCCATTTTATGGTACAATAGAAAAAAGGAGTTAAAGGACACATCATGCCACAGCATATCATCGCTCAAATCGAATCTTGTCTCGATGACATGACTCGTCTCGAACAAGACATTGCCTCTTATTTTTTAGATGCTCAAAACAAACATTACGACCTTAGCTCAGCTGCTGTTAGTCAGCAGCTCCACGTCTCTCCTGCAGCTCTCACCAGATTTGCTCAAAAGTGTGGCTTTAAGGGCTATCGTGAATTTATTTTTGAATACGAAAATTCGCAAAAGCATCTGGATAGCCAGTTCCAACATATTCACCGTGACTTAACCAAACGCGTGCTGGTCGACTACAAAGAGATTGTCGACATGACAAATGCCTTGGTTGACGAGGATAAGTTGGAACGAGTAGCTCATCTTTTGGACAAGGCTAGCCGTGTTTATTTTTACGGCATCGGTAGCTCTGGTTTAGTAGCGCGCGAGACCAAACTACGGTTCACTCGTCTAGGACTCGTCTGCGATGCGATAACGGATGCCGATAACATGGTCTGGACGAACAGCATCTTAGATGAAACGTGTCTAGTCTTTGCCCTGTCCTTGACCGGACAAACTCAGTCTATCCTCAATTCTTTGGAGATTGCTGCCAAAAAGGGAGCTAAGACTGTGCTCATTTCCACACAAAATCCTGATGGTTTTGTCTTTGACGAACACGTTGCCGTTGCTTCTGTACGACACCTTAACTACGGCAACCGTATTTCACCGCAGTTGCCTCTACTGATGATGATCGACATCATCTATGCTTACTACCTGTCTATTGATAAGACAACCAAAGAGACTATCTTTAAGGATACTTTGGTAGACGATAACAATCTCCGCTAGTTTTCTAGCGGAGACTTATTTTATCGCCGAATAATCCTTGAGCCAAAGATAAAATCATAGATGTAATCGTTAACTTTGACGTTCAAAGCTTCGTGACCATACTCAGGCAAGATTTTCATCTCTTTTTGGCAAGGCAACCGATTATAAATCGCAAATTGGGTGGATGGTGAGCAGATTTCATCTTCCAAACCAACAACAAAGGCTACTGGGCAGGTGATTCGATGAGCTAAGTTTTTGATGTCGATGTAAGATAAGTTAGCTAAGAAATCATGCTCTGTCTCATGGAATGGATCTGAAAACTTGAAGTAACGGAAAAGTTCATTGTAAGGTTCGCTGTTATCACCTAACTCTAAAATCCGTTTAAAATCAGATAAGAATGGGTAAATTGAGGCTGTTTTTGTGATTTTAGGATTGAGAGCTGCTGCAACAAGCGCCAATGCCCCACCCTGAGACGCTCCATAGCTAACAAGAGTTGAGTCATCAACAAATTCCTGAGCCGCAATGATGTTGACCAGTTGGTAAACATCCAGGTAGATGTCTTTATAAAAGAGTTTGTGCGGTCCTTCCAAAGCTCCTCGAATCACCTGACCTTTGACCGTCATGCCGTCGAATTGACCATGGTCAACAGACCGTCCAGCTTGCCCGCGGACGTCCATATAGACCACACCATAACCAGCAGCAACAAATTTCAAACTTTCTGTCCAGTCAGGACTTTGTCCCTGATAGCCGTGGAAGTAAAAGAGGACAGGCACTTTTTTATCTGTCTTTGGAAAAATACATTTGGCAAAGACCTGACCACCATTTGTCCCATCAAACCAGAGTTCATAGCAGGTAGCAGACGGCAAGGCAAAATCCTGCTCCACCAATCGGTAGTTAGGCAACTCTGGTAATCTATCTAACTCAGCTTGCCAAAACTCATCAAAATCACTTGGCACCTCATGGCGACCACGATAAGTCTGCATTTCCTGCAAACTCATATTATCAATCATGTTGTCTCTCCTGTATCGTTCATTTTGTTATTGGGTAGAGAAAGCAATCTTACCCTTGTTTTTGCCTAAAATGATAGTAAGCACCTAACATGCCTGCAGCATTTTCATGTTCTGCAAAAGCCAGTCTGGTCTTATCTGCAATACTTGGCACGAGATGTTTCTTCAAGGCAGCAGCAATTTTGTCTTGTAAAAACGCTCTCTGAGCCATAATGCCCCCACCCAGAACAACGACCTCTGGATTAACCACATAGCAGAGATTAGCAATGCCTTGACCCAAATAGTCAACTAATCGATCAATGGCTGCAAGGCAGATCGGGTGACCACTTTTAGCTTCTTCAAAGATACGAAGACCGTTCCACTGGCTAATATCATCTCCTGTGGACTTTGCGACGTCCGCAATCAAGGCTGTCGTTGATGCTAAATCTTGAAAAGCACCATCAGAGATATGTAGGTAACCAATCTCACAGGCAGAATTGCTAAAGCCGTGGAAAATTTTGCCATCAATCAGCAAACTTCCCCCAATACCTGTTCCAATCGTCAGGCAAGCAGCAATCTTTGCGCCCTTAGCAGCTCCGCTATTAGCCTCTGCCAAACCGGCACAGTTAACATCATTTTCTGCTTCGCATGGTAGGCCAAATTCACGTTCAATTGTCGCTTTAAAGGCTGTGCCAGCATAGTTTGGAATCTGAGGTCCTGCATAGAACACCTCTCCCTTATCAGGGTCAATCATGCCAGCTGACGAAATCCCAACACCTACCAATTGGTGTTCCGCTTGATAAGTGGCGACAATCTGTCTGACCTTATCAAGAATAGCTGGCCCACCTAAATGAGCTTCGGTATCAATCTTGTGTTGTTCCAAAATCGTTCCGATATCATCAACTAGCCCATACTTTATCTGAGTGCCACCAATATCAATGGCTACATATTTTGCCATAATATCCCTCCATCTAAAAAGGGACGAAGATGCTACCGACCTCCGACCCTGCTTTATTACCTTATCTTAACAAAATTTTGCCTTCGCAGCACGAATTAACTCGGCTGCTTTGTGAACAAGATCTTTGTCCTCTTCAACAACAGGAGCTAGCGGTGAGCGTACTGAACCCAGCTCTAGACCCTCAAGTTCTTTCAGAACAGCTTTAATAACAGCATACATGCTACCACGTCCGACAACTAAATGACCGATAATATTGTTAATCTCATACTGCAATGACTTAGCTGTTTCAAGGTCGCCTTGAGCAATTAACTCATCAAGTTTCAAGAAAAGTTCTGGCATAGCACCGTAGGTACCGCCAATACCACCAGCAGCACCCATCAGACGACCGCCAAGGAACTGCTCATCTGGACCGTTAAAGACCAATTTACCTGGAGCTAAGCTGTTAAAGATTTCAATATCTTGAACAGGCATAGAAGAGTTCTTCACACCGATGACACGAGGATTGTCAAGCATGGTACGGTACAAGGTTGGCGTCAAAGCTACACCAGCCAGTTGTGGAATATTGTAGATGATGAAGTCTGTGTTAGGCGCTGCATCACTAATGGCATTCCAATAAGCAGCGATAGCATGATCCGGCAAACGGAAATAAATCGGTGGAATAGCTGCAATGGCATCAACCCCCAATTCTTCTGAATGCTTAGCTAATTCAATAGAATCTTTAGTACTATTGCAAGCCACATGGTTGATGATGGTCAGCTTGCCTTTTGCAACAGCCATTACATTTTCCAGCACCAGCTTACGATCGGCCACACTTTGGTAGATACATTCGCCAGATGAACCGTTCACGTACAGTCCTTTGACACCCTTGTCAATAAAGTACTGGGTCAAAGCACGCACACCCTCGGGACTGACCTCACCAGCTTCATCGTAAGCGGCGTAGAATGCAGGAATAATACCGTAGTATTTGCTCAAATCTGACATAACTGTCTCCTTTTCTTTTCAGGTCATGGCAGAGCCACAACCAAATTTAGTGTTATTCTACTACTCTGGGTAGCAATTCAAATATGTTGTTTAATAATCAGGCTGTTAACCAGCTTACTTTCATTTTATCCCTTTTAGGAGGTTTTTCAAGAGTATTTCCCTATTTAGATTATAGTTTCTCGATTTAAGCCATTTCATCAGTTTCTGAAAAGAATTTCATATCGTCTAACGAACTGAGCGCTCAAAAATCTTTGTCATGATTAACATGTGCCCGTAAACCAGACTAGAGCAACCAATAATAAGAAGGAAAGCACACCCAAATACCAAGCCATAGGCTGAACTTGTCATCAGAAGTCCTAGTAGCCCAAGTACCACCAAGAGGAGTAGACTCCACTGGCCATTGATACCCGCTAGCAGGAAACTTTTGATGTAAAGGTCTTTCATCCTAAGTTCATACTGGGCTGCCACGGGATAGACGTATAGATGGAGCATCACTGATAGAAAAAGTACCGCATAGGCAACAATGGTCATCAGGGTAACCGGAAAGCCTTCGAACCCTTGAATGAGCCACAAATCCACAAGTGCCATACTTGTCACCAAAATTTCGACTAGACCAAGGAACAGCCCTTGTTTCCAGTTTTGACGGACATGCTTCCAATAACTAGACAGAAGTGACAAGCGCCCTCTTTCCCTTAGTTCTGTTGCAGTGGCATAAAGAGCCAGTTTTCCAATTCCTAGTGTAACGATAGGTAAACAGGTCAAGACAAAAAGAATGTTCAACAAGAGTAAATCGAAGAGACGTTCTGCCGCTCGCATAAACCCATTATCCAAGCCAAAAACAGCTTTCATCATTTCCCTAGATTTACTCATGTTTTCCTCCTACATTGCTACCATTTTTTGTTCGATGTCCATGCAACAAACTCAGTGATTAGTCAATCAAAATTTTAATCACGCCTTTTTTGACCTGGTAACCAGCCTTACCTAATTGACTAGGCTGATGGTACTCGCCAGGATAAACCATAATAAAGGTTTGCCCATCTAATTCAAAGTCAAGACCCACTGATGAGCGAATCAAACCAAAATCGTCTGCTTCATTAAATGGTTGAAGATCTGCGTCGACCGTCCGAGTGTAACGGAAGTTCTCATTTCCTGAGACCAGTAATTGCAAGTCCATATACTTGGCGTGGTACTCAAAACTCTCGCTAGGCTCGCTGTTCAGTGTGTTGTCTTGCAAGAGCAAGAATACCTTGTCCCCATCAATGGTATGGCGACCAATTTCCAACTGGCTGAGGTCGGTTTTAAGCAAATAGTCAATCGCCGTATCAATATTAGTATGCAAGCCTTTATAGCGGTCTAGCTTGCTCAAATCATCATAAATCATTTCAAATTCCTCGCTTTTTGACAGAATGAAAGCTGGCTAGCCGCTCTGCTATTATGCAAAGCGTCCAAACCAGCCATAACTCATTAGGTTTAACCTTTAACAGCTCCCATGGTAATCCCCTGAGTGAAGGATTTCTGGAAGATGAGGAAGACCGCCACAATCGGCACTGCAGCCAGAGCAGCACCAGCCATGATTAAACCATAGTTGGTTGCCAGTTCTGCTTGCAATGTGGCAACACCGAGTGAAATGGTCAAATTCTGACGAGAGGTCAGCATAACCAACTGCATGAAGTAATCGTTCCATGAGTTGATAAAGGTGAAAATTGCTAGCGCTGCAAAACCTGGTTTTACAATTGGGAAAGCGACGCTGACGAAGGTTCTGATCTCACCACAGCCATCAATTTTGGCAGATTCTAAGAGCTCAGTTGGGATATTTTCACTAAACTGCTTCATCAAGAAGACACCGAACGGCCAACCAACAAGCGGCAAGATGACAGCAGCTGGCGTATCGTGAATCCCCATAAAGTTGATGATACGAACCAAAGGCACCAAGACAACTTGTTTCGGCAAAGCCATGGCTGCTACAAAGAGAGAGAAGAGTAGCTTTTGTCCATAGAAACGTTTTTTCGCCAGTACATAGCCTGCTAAAGACGAGGTCACACAGACCAAAATCATGGTTGCCAAAGAGATGAACACAGAGTTCCATAGCCACTGCAAGGCAGGGTTTTGAACGGTCAGTTTCTCAAAGTTTTCAAAAGTTGGCGCAGCTGGCCACCATTGCGGCGGAATAACGATGGTATCAGGTTGTGACTTGAACGCCCCTGTCATAATCCAGTAAAATGGGAAAATAAACAGAACCGTCAAGAGCAACAAGATAATACTTGAAATAATACCAAAAGGTGTGAATGCTTTTTTCTGTTTCATACTTGACCTCCTAATATTCCACATCATTACCCAAGAACTTGAACTGGGCAAAACTGATGATGGCAATCAAGACCGCCAAGAAGACACCGATGGTGTTGGCATAGCCAAACTCAGTCAGCTTGAAGGCTTTCTCGTAAAGGTAGTACATTAAGGTACTGGTTGAGTAGTTCGGTCCACCAGATGTCAACAGCTGAATCAAAGCAAAAATCTGGAAGGAGTTAATCGTTGTGATAACTGTAATATATAGGGTAGTCGGCAAGAGGCTTGGCCATTTAATCTGCCAGAAAACCTGAAACTCATTTGCTCCGTCGATACGAGCAGCTTCTACTAAAGAGTTATCAATATTACCCATAGCAGCGATATAGAGAATGATTGGCTGACCAACTGATGTTGTCAACAAAATAATCATAATGGCCAACAGGGCCCACTGCTTATCACCCAGCCAGCTGATGTTCTGTTCAATGATGCCACCGCTCTTCAAAACAAAGTTTAGGATACCTGATAGCGGGTCGTAAATCCATTTCCAAACGACCGTTACAGCTACTGAACCAGTAACGACAGGCAAGAAGAAAACAAACCGATAGAATGAGCGAGAGATGACATTTTTCTCATAAGTCTGTGAGGCCACAAAGAGAGAGAAAAAGACAACAATTGGTACAGACCCCACCACGATGATGAGCGTGTTGATCAAGGATTTAATAAAAACTTCATCATTAAATAAACGAATGTAGTTATCTAAACCAATAAAGGTAAACTCAGTTTGTGTATAACGGAAAAAGCTCGTCACAAAGCCCATAATCATTGGAGCTAACACAAATACTGTAAAGAAGACCAATATCGGTGCGAGAAAGGTATAGGATACAATGGTTTCTCGCATTTTTAATTTATTAACTTGCATAGAAACTCCTCTACTAAGAACTGTAAAATCCCCCATTTTTTCTGTCTTTTGGGGCTGAAAAAGCGGGGGATTTACAATTTCAATTATTTCTTAATTGTCGCATTAGCTTGCTCTGTAAATTCTTTCAAAGCAGCTGCTGGCTCTTTATCACCATTAGATACAGCTTGAAGAGTTGGGAACCACAATGTTCTCATTTCTGCAAAGCCATCAATAGTGTTGTAGTATGGAGAGTAGTACTTAGTCCACTCACTGATTTTTGCCATACGATCATCGTTGTAGAGGCTACCAAATGATGTACGAACAGGGAATGCTCCTGTGCGAACAACGTTCTTAGGTCCCCACTCAGCATCATCAGCGATGAATTGGATAAATTTCTTAGATGCAGCAACTTTAGCATCGTCATTGTTAAAGATTGCAAAACCATTTACAAGGTACTCGAGGTCTGCTTTACCATCTTCTGATGGGAACGGTACTTCTACAACTTCAACCTTAGATGATTCAAGCAATTTAGCTTGCAAACCATTTTGAGCTGGTGCCCAAAGGATAGTGTATGATGTTTGTCCGTTAGCAAAGTTTTGGATATCATCACCACCGTTGTATTGTGAACCATTGAGGATGTAACCTTTATCCATCCAGTCTTTCACGCTAGAGAGAGCCTTGATGAATTGTTCAGAGTCAGTTGTGTATTTAGTGACTTCAGGGTCAGTGATTGATCCACTGTAGAGGTTAGCAAGGAAAGCACGTGTTCCTTGGTCACCACCTTGACCATTGGCAAAGAGTGAACCAGCATTGTAGCCTTTATCTTTGAGGGCTTTGATAACTTTTTCAAAGTCTGCTGTTGTCCAACCATCTTTTACCAAGTCAGCTACACCAGCGTCTTCTAACATTGCCTTGTTAAAGGCCATATAGAATGGTGCAGATGAAATTGGGTACATGTAAGCTGTATCTCCAGCCTTAGACGCTTTAACAATGTTAGGGTCAACGTCTTTTTCAAAATCTGCTGTAAAGAGGTCGTTCAATTCAGCCAACTTACCATTTTTTCCGTAAGTGATGATACGTCCTGGTGCGTCAAAGAGAACATCAGGCGCAGTACCTGCTTCGATAGCTGTTGTGATTTTTTCTGGACCTGAAGCAAAGTCGATGGTTTCCAACTTCACATCAATATCTGGGTTAGCTTTTTCAAATGCATCAATGATTTTTTGCTCGTAAGTACCAGCACCATCGCTTGCATTTTCTTGAGTAAAGACTGGGAATGCCCACCAAGTGATTTCTGTTTTTGCACCACCTGATGCTGCTTCAGACGAAGCTGGTGTTTCTGCAGACTTAGAACCACATGCAGCCAAAGCCAAAACAGCAGTACCAGTCAACAATGACGCCATCAATTTTTTCATTTTCATGAGAAATTCTCCTTAAAAATTTTTTTATTTTTTTACAACGATAATGATAAGGGATTATAGTTTAATCCGTTTGCCGGTCTCAAGGTCAAAGAAATGCCCCTTAGACACATTGAGTGCTAACTCGACAGTTGAGCCTGGTACCAAGTAATCTGTCGCTGAAACGCGTGCAGAGAACTCCTGCTCACCCA